>JAQCGA010000094.1 GCA_027619145.1 bacterium
TGTCGGGTAGAGGCAATACAGGTTCAGGTAGGGCGGTGGGGTCGCTGGATTTCATCTTACGGTCCTTTCAGGGAGCCCTCACCCCCCGGCCCCCTCTCCCGCAAGCGGGCGAGGGGGAGATTGTTGTACACCTCGGTCCCTCTCCCAAGCTGGGAGAGGGATGTCCGGCTTTGCCGGACAGGGTGAGGGTCGCTTTTGGTTTTACGCAATTGAGGGCACTTTGATCTTCTTGCCCTGGTTGATGGATTTTTCCATGGCTTCCAGAACGGCAACCGGTGTGAGAATGGATTCTCGGGTTTCGGTAGTTTTTCCGGTTTTGAACATTGTGCAGAAGGATTTCACGCCAGAGAGATAGGGGCTTTCATCGCGGACGATGGTACGGTCGATGCGACCTTTTTCTGCGATGACCGAGATGTGGAAGGCGGTATGGCCTTCGGTAAAGAGGTTGAGAGTGGAAATGGCACCGTCTGCGGAAAAGAGGGTTGCGGTGTGGTTTGTTTTGCCTTTGTTGACCACGGCGTGCGTGACCTGATCTTGCAGGAGGCGCACGACCATGTCTACCTGATGAATGCCGTAGAAGGAGACGCCGCCGTATTTGGATTTAATGTCACACGGACCGGTGGAAATTACGGAGATGACGCGGCCGAGTTGTTTGAGGTCTTTCTGCAATTGGACGAATGAGGCCTGTTTGGGGAGGGTGGAGAAGGAGCAGATGGGAACTTTGAGTTTGGCGGCGAGATCCAGAAACTTCTTCCCTTCGGCCACGCGATAGCAGAAGGGTTTGTCTACAAAGATTGGGATTTTGGCTTCCAGCAAAGGCCATACGGCAGGCAGGTGAAATTTGGCATGTCGGTGGTCCACACATGCGGCATCAATTTTGCCGATCATGTCTGCGGGGGTTTTGACAATTTCTGGAATCTGGCCACGTTCCTGGGCATCTTTGGCGTACTTGGAGGTTTCTCCCCAGACGGAAACGACGCGGCAACCGGGGACTTTTTTGTCAATGTTGAGAACTTTAGAGATGGCAACGGTGTGGCTGTTTTCGGCACCTACAATTCCAATACGAATCATGATTGGGCTCCTTGATGGGGGTGAGGGTTTGCTTTTACGAGATGGAAGGAACTTTAATTTTTTTGCCCTGGTTGATGGATTTTTCCATGGCTTCCAGAACGGCAACGGGTGTAAGCATGCTTTCACGAGTCTCGTCGGTTTTTCCGGTTTTGAACATTTTACAGAAGGCTTTTGCGCCGGCCAGGTACGGGTTGGCATCGAAAGGAATGGCGCTGTCAACACGGCCTTTTTCACAGATGACGGAGACGTGAAAGGAGGTATGGCCTTCTGTGAAAAGGTTGAGGGTGGAGATGGCACCGCTCGCGGAAAAGAGGGTTGCGGTGTGGTTTTTCTGGCCGCGATTGACCAAGGTGTGTGTGATGTCATTTTTTAGAAGGCGTACGACCATATCTACCTGGTGAATGCCGTAGAAAGAGACGCCGCCAAATTTGGATTTGATGTCGCATGGGCCGGTCGTGATAATGGAGACGATGCGGCCGAGTTTGCTGATGTCCTTCTTGAGCTGGAGGAAGGATTGCTGTTTTGGAAGGACGGAGAAAGAGCAGACAGGGACTTTGAGTTCTGCTGCGAGATCCAGGAATCTTTTCCCTTCGGCGACGCGGTAGCAGAACGGTTTGTCTACAAAGATTGGAATTTTGGCTTCCAGCAACGGTAAGACCGCGGGGAGGTGAAATTTGGCGTGGCGATGGTCCACACAGGCAGCGTCCACGTTGCCAATCATATCTGCGGGATTTTTGACGATTTCGGGAATCTGTCCTCGCTCAGCAGCGTCTTTTGCGAACTTCGAGGTTTCGCCCCAGACTGAGACAACGCGGCAACCGGGGACCTTTTTGTCAATGTTCATGGTTTTGGACAGGGCGACGGTGTGACTGTTTTCCGCGCCTACGATTCCGATGCGAATCATGGAACTCTCCTTGGTTTGAAACGGATTATTGGACCCTTATGGAGCGTGTGAAACAACCTAGCTCCACAATCGGTCGTGAACTTTCTGGGTGTCCCACTCCGGGGTGGGCTCGAAATACCCGGGCGTGTCCGGGTCGAGATGCTTTTTGACAACATCCGGGTTGAGATCAATGCCCAGGCCGGGCGTCTCGGGTACCTGGATATATCCGTTCTGCACGATGGGGTCCGGCAGGCCTGTGACCAGGTGGTTCCACCAGGGCAGGTCTACGGCGTGATTTTCCATGACGAGGAAATTTTCTGTGGCAGCGGCACAGTGGACGGCGGCCATGGTGGAAATGGGTGTTCCGGCCATGTGGAGAGCCATTGCAATGCCGTGTTCCTGAGCAAGGTCACCAATTTTTTTGGTTTCGAGAATGCCCCCAGAAGTAGCCAGATCCGGATGGGCAACGGCGATGGCCCGGTTTTCGAAGAGGGGTTTGAAGCCTTCTTTGAGGTAGATGTCTTCGCCGGTGCAGATGGGTGTGTCACAGGATTGCGAGAGGCGTAGGTACTGGTCGGTCAATTGCCAGGGGACCATGTCTTCCAGCCAGGCCAGGTTAAAGGGGCTGAGCGCACGCGCCAGTTTGATGCAGGATTCTACGTTGAGGTGGCCAAAGTGGTCGGCGGAGAGCGGGATTTCGTAGCCGATGATTTCACGTACATCTGCTACGTACTGGCACAGAACGTCCACGCCTTTGTCTGTGAGCTGGATACCTGTGAAGGGGTGCATCACGGTGTTGGTATTCAGCATTCCGGCTGGAGATGAGATGGTTCCGGGAATGTTTTTGCAGAGTTGCAGGCCAATGTCCATTTTAAGAAAGGTGAAGCCCATTTCCATGCGGGCTTTGAGGCGGCGACCCATTTCTACGGCGTCTGGTGTAGAGGGCGTATCGCAGTAGATGCGGATGCGGTCTCGGAATTTTCCGCCTGCAAGCTGATAGGCGGGTACGCCGTAGGCTTTGCCTGCGAGGTCCATGAGGGCCATTTCCACGGCGCATACACCACCCCCCTGGCGTGCGTGGCCTCCGAATTGTTTGATTTTGCGAAAGAGTCTGTCCACATCGCAGGGGTTTTCGCCCAGGATGCGGCTTTTGAGCATGAGCGCGTACATTTCACTGGCACCATCACGAACTTCCCCGAGGCCGTAGATGCCCTGGTTGGTGTCGATGCGGATGATGGGGCAGCGGAACGGCGCGTTTGCGATGACTGCGATGCGCAGGTCGGTGATTTTCAGGTCTGAGGGAAAAGAATGGGCATTCAGCTTTTCAGACATCTATGTCCTCCAGCCCGTGTGTTTTACTCCATTCCGCAAAGTCCGCGTCCATTGCTTCAGACCATTTGCGGTCCACTTCGCCGGGTGTGTACACGCCTTCTCGGATGCGGAGTTGACCGAAGTAGTCTCGCAGGCGAACATCTTCGGAGCGTTCAACCACGGCTTGGGCAAGATGTGGTGGGATGAAGATGACTCCTGTGGGAGTACCCAGGACGATGTCGCCAGGGAGTACAGTGGCGGCTCCGATGCGGACCGGGCCGTTGATTTCGGTGAGGGTGACGTCGCGGATGGGAGTTGGGTCCAGGCCCTTGAGAAAGCCGTTGAAGCCGGGTAGCTGCATCACGCGCTGATAGTCTCGCATGCCGCCGTCTACAACCATCCCGGTACCTTTCGTACTGGCGTTGATTGCGGTAGCCAGGTTGTCGCCTGCAAAGGTGCCGAAGATCACTTTGCCAAAGAGTTCGATGACAATGACGTCGTTTTCCACCAGGGTGTCGATGACCCATGAATTCTGTCCGCCGATGCGGTTGTTGGCTTTGCCTTCGGCTTCTATGATTTCGTGGAGGTCCGGCCGGGTGGGTACGAAGCGACCGGTGACGGCCCGGCCTACCAGGATTCGGTCCGGGTGGAGGTTGAGCCAGTTCCCCTCGAACATGTGGTGGTACCCGTTGGATTGCAATACGCCCCAGGCTTCTTCAGTGGTGACCTTTTTCATGCTTTCCAGGATGTCGTCTGGACCGCGCGGGCGGCCATCATCAAAGCGGTCTGCGGTGAAGCCGGGCGTGAGTTCGAGGATTTTCTTCTTATCGTTCAGATTCATCGAGGTCTCCGGTATGGGGTGATTGCTAATCGGCGGCATCGCTCTCTGGGTCTTACTGCATATGCCAGGTTCGAAGCTCCAGTTTTCCCTTCGCGTCTTTGCGCCTTTGCGCGAGATGAAGAAGTTCCTGCCCGTATCTACGGCCGCGCTGGAGATCCATCCGGCAGGCGCGTTTGCGTCCAGCCGATGATTTCGTCCTGGCAGGGATGTTTTGCCGCCAGAGCTTCGTTGATGTCAATTCCGAATCCGGGTTTGTCATTGGGGTACATATACCCGTTGCGAACTTCAGGGGTGCCGGGAAACATTTCGTACACGAGGTCGTTGAAGCGGCACCATTCCTGGATACCGAAATTGGGTGCCCAGAGGTCCAGGTGCAAGTTGGCGGCGTGGCCTACCGGAGAGACGTCTCCGGGACCGTGCCAGGCGGTGCGGATGCCGTACATGCTGCCCATGATGGCTACGTTGCGTGCCGGGGTGAGACCCCCCATCTGGCTGATGTGCATGCGCAAGAAGTCGATGAGGCGATCCTGTACGAGTGGGGTCCACTCTCTGGGGTGGTTGAAGAGTTCGCCCATGGCAATGGGGGTGGCACAGCGGCCGCGGATGTTGCGGAACCATTCCAGGTCTTCTGGGGCGAGAGGGTCTTCCAGGAAGAAGAGGTTGAACGGTTCCACGTCCCGGGCGAATTGGACGGCATCGATGGGAGTAAAGCGTTCGTGGATGTCGTGGAGGAGTTCGATGTGAGGATCGGTGTTTTCGCGGATGTGAGCAATCATGTCCAGCATCTGGCGGGCGTATTCACGGGGGTCAAAGTAGGCACCCTCTGATGCACCTTCGGGTCCACGAAGCTTTGAGGTTTTCCCCCCGTATCCACCCATTTGAACACGGATGTGCTGGTAGCCTTCCTGCTGGTATTTTTTGACGTTTTCCAGAACTTCGTTCTTGTCTCGGCCGTCTGCGTGTGCGTAACAGGCGGCAGCTTCGCGGCATTTGCCACCGAGGAGCTGGTACACGGGCATGTTCGCGCGTTTGCCTTTGATATCCCAGAGGGCAATGTCCACACCGGAGATGGCGTTGTTGAGAACCGGGCCGTTGCGCCAGTAGCCATTGACCATGGACATTTGCCAGATTTCTTCAATGCGGTCCACGTCCCTGCCAATGAGGAAGGGCTTGAGATGGTGCTCAATGGCGGCGTGGACGGCGTGGAATCGCTGGGTGAACGTGGCGCAGCCCAGGCCGTAGAGGCCGGGTTCGGAGGTGAGGATTTTGACAACAATGAGGCGAGAGCCGGAGGGCTGGGTGAGGATGGTTTTGACATCTGTGATGGTGGTGGGGTTGGACATGGGATTCCTCGGATAGGTTGAGGTGCGGCGTTGCGTTCTTTACGGTTTCTGATAGAGTGCAGTGGCGCAGAGTTCGTAGCTGGCCTGGGCGTCGGGGAGTTCCTCCAGGTAGACGGTGAAGCGTGCAGGGAGGCCGTTGTCGGGAAGGCGTTCCCTCCAGTAGGTTGCGTAGGCTTCGTGGTAGGCCTGGCGGATGCGTTTTTTTTCGGCCTGGTATCCTTCGGGGTCTACCATCGGATTGGGGGCTTTGGGGGCGACACCAAAGGAGTGGACTTCGAGGAAGTCCAGGTCTGCAAGCGAGGTGCAAATGCCGGCTTCGCGGACGTACATGTCCCAGGTATCGAAGACGCGGGGAATTTCTTTTTCAGGGTCCATAACCGCCATATCGTCCAGGCCCAGTTCCCGTGTGGCTGCGTGTGCTCCGGTCATCCCTACAAAGCGAATTTTGAGGTCGCCGTTGTCCAGTTCTTCTACGACCAGGTCGGAGAAGACGGGGTTTGTTTTTTTTGTGTAATAAGTCACACGTCCGCGTTTTTTGACGATCCAGTCCATGGAAAATCCTTATACGAAATCTGAGTGAATATCGGTTCTACTAATGGATAACGTGCGGGAGGAAAAATGTCCATTGAAATTTTCAGGGGGGAAGAAGGAGGGGTGAATGCGAGGAATTTTTGAAAGCGGCCTGGTGGAAGATCGGCGCGATGTACTCCGGGTATAGTCGGTGCCGGGTCCGGGCGCAGGTGGGCGTCGAGATTGCAGCGGAGGAAGTAGGAGAGAAGGGGCAGTGTTATCGACTGCGGAGCGACAAAACAACAGGGTTGACGATATCCGTTTGGACGGTGGGCGATTCTATCAATCGGGGGTTGGAGACAGGTCTCCAACTTCGACGCTTACGCCATTCCAGCGGTTATCGCCGGGATGGTAGGACAATAGTTCCATGCCGATTGGCTCTCCGGTTTGAGCGTCTTTGATCAGGATAACCCCATCTCCAAGTTCCGTACAGATCTGATCTTTTCGGGGCGTCTGCCAGAAAACGGTCAAAAGTTCCGCTTCAGGCTCATAGAAAACTTTTACCTGTGCCATACGACTTCTCCTTCTTTTATCCTGTCCGCCTTCGTTGCGGAATAAAGAAAATATAAGGATATATAGTGGCTCTGTCAGCAGGAGATTTCGAGCGGGTTATCTGGTAAAATTTTCAGTGCGGGAGAAATGATCTTAGAGGTTTGGATTTTCGGCTATTTCTCCGGGATCAGAAAAATCTGGATTCCCGCTTGCGCGGGAATGACGGCGTGCCAGGAGTTCAGGAGGCAGGTTTTGTTTGTCATTCCCGAGAGTTTTTATCGGGAATCCACGCTCGCACAAAGGGTTTTTCTCGGACAAGTTTTTTGTATTCGGACCGGCAACGCTTTTTCGAGAAGGAGTTTGTTGCGGCTGTGAGCTGTGTGGAAAGGGACAATGCTGTTTTCTCGAAGTCGCCTGGCGTACCCGGAGCACGGCGTTTCGTGTTGCCTCCGCGCCGAATTTCAGAATACGCCTTTTACAACAGGCCTTCTTTCTGGAGGATGTCTCCGGCAATGGCATATGTGGTGCCGTGCATGCCAATGACCACGAGGCCGATTCCCTGTGCGAGATAGCCGCCGGGGTAGAGGTTGGGGATGGTGGTGGATTCGTAGTTGTGTGGGTGGGTGGGGAGCTGGTGAACCTGGAAGCGATAGCTGTCGTATTTTTCTACGAGGGGGAGGTCCGGGAAACCTTCGAAGAGAGAGTAATCTGCAATGCCGCCCAGTTCCAGAATGGCGTGGTCCACTTCGAGGATTTGGGATTGACCGTCGTGTTCGAGGGTGACGAGGCCTCCGGAGGTACCGGTTTCGAATTTTCGGGTGTGGGTTTCGTAGTGGGTGTGGAAGCGAGGGGATTTGCTTTCGATGATTTGTGCGATGCGGGTGTAATAAGGTAGGCCGTGACGGCTTTCGGAGATGAGGCGCCAGTGACGTTCGGAGGTCTGGCGCATGATGTAGTGGACTTCTTTGCCGGCGTCGTGGAGTTCGGTGGCGGCCCAGTCCGCAGAGCGCCCGCCACCGGTGATGGCGATTCGTTCGTCGGGGAAGTCTTCGGGTTTGTCGTAGTGGTTGACGACAAAGGGCAGGTTTTCGCCAGGGACGCCGAGTTCACGTAGAATACAACGTTGTCCCACGGCGTAGATGAGATATTTACAGGTGTACTGGTGGGTGGTTTCTGTACCTACATCCTGTGTAGTGAGGTGGAAACCCTTTTCGTGCGGCTTGATGCGGGCGACATTTTCACCGGTGTGGATGCGGTCGGTGATGCCAAAACTTTCGGGTACGGTGTGGTAGTAGTGGATCAGGTTCTGTTTGATGATGAGGTCGTTTACGTCAATGTGTATGCCGTGTTCTTCGCAGTGTTGGGCGAGCGGGTAGAATGCGAATTCCATCCACTGGCCGGGAGAGAGGGTGAAGAGGTTTTTCGGGACGTTGTTCCACAGGCCCCCGACCTGTTCGCGGGTGATGAGGAGGCAGTCGATGGCATTCTGTTTTCGGAATTCGAGCGCGATTTCTTCTACGCCCTGAAATTTCTGGCCGGGATGGTGCAGGAGGCGGAAGAGGTCTACAGGCTGGATACCGGTCTGTACGAGGGCGGGGAAATCCAGGCCCAGCAAGGTTCCGCTGGCCTGTTTGAGATATTCATCAATCTGAGCGTAGCGGGAACGGAAGAGGTCGCCGCTACGATAGTATGGAAACCAGCCGTTGAGTACGGCGGCCATGGGCAATCCGGCGGGACCTCCGCCGACAATGATGACGGTGTGATGTTCTGGTGTGGACATAGACCTCTTCTGGTGTGGCCCTCACTCTGTCGGGCTCCCGCATGCGGGAGAGAGACCGAAAGCAGTGGGGTGCGATGAACGGGCAATGACGGTTGTTGCTGTACTTGTTTTGATCGCCAATCTCCCCGGGGTGCGAGGGCTCCTACACCGGACATTCAATGCCGAGCCGCTTCGCAGTGTCGCGAAGTTTTTGCGCTGTACCCGGCGGGAGTGGAATTCCGTTTTGGGTGCGATCCTGGCAGGTACGATCTTCGGGTTCGCCGGGCATGAGGATTTCGGTAAAGCCTTCGCTGCGGGGCAGGGCCTTGAGTTCGTCTACCAGGTTGTCCAGGTTGTCTTTGTAGCCTGCGATGTCGGTGAAGAGATCAATGTCGATTGCGGCGACGACGCTGTTCTGGTTGTGTTGTTTTTCTGCCCCTCGAAGGACGGGGACGAGCAGGGGGTTTCCGGCCATGAGGCTGGTGAGGCACTGGAACATGAGGGCCAGGCCGCTGCCTTTGGGACCGCCAGCGGGTTGCATGATTTGAGCCTGGTTCGGGTCCGTGGTGGGGTTGCCGTTTGCGTCCAGCGCCCAGGTGTCCGGTATGGGGACGTTCTTGTCAATGGCAACGCTGATTTTTCCGGCTGCGGCCACGCTGGTGGCCATGTCCAGAACCACGTAGCGGTGTTTGCCTGCGGGAACTGCGATGGCGATTGGGCTGTTGTGCAGGCCCGCCGCTTTTGCGCCAAAAGGTGCCATGTTGGGTGGGCTGCAGACCATGGCAATGCCGGCCATGTTTTCTTTGGCGGCCATCAGGGTATAGTAGGCCATGGCGCCCTGGTGGGTGTTGTTGCGCAGGAGCGCCCAGCCAATGCCCACATTGCGGGCTTTTTTGATGGCGTGGTTCATGGCAAAGACCGTGACAGGTGGGCCCAGGGCACGGTCTGCATCGATGAGCAAGATGGCGGGGGTTTCTTTGAGGATTTTGACATTGGGTTTGGGATTCATTCGGCCCTGGTCGATCAGGTCCAGGTAAGAAGGAATGCGCTGTACACCGTGGGAGTCCACTCCATGTAGGTTGGCCCAGACCAGGACCTCGGCTTCGATTGCGGCATCTTCGGGTGCCATTCCGGCGCGTTCGAAGACCTGGTGGGTGAAGGCTTGAAGGGTTTCAGAGGAGATGCGGATGTCTGTGTTTGCCATGGGAGCCTCTGTTAGAGGAGGGGAAGCCGGACCTGGTCCGGTGCCAGGAGTTGGAGGAAGAAATAGCCCGTGCCAGCGGCACCGCACAGAAAATCTGGAGAATACAGGCCGGGCTCATCGGCGGGCCAGAGGTCTCCGTTTTTGGTGGTTGTGCGGTAGGCAAGAGCGCGTTGGGCGAAATCATATGCACGGTTGAGCCAGAGGGAGTTTTTGGTGATCTTATAGAGTTCGAGGAAGAGTTCTGCGTTGCCGGCCAGACCGTGACAGAGTCCGGGATTGTTTCGGATGTCTCCGGCGCGGTAGGTGGTTTCTCCGGCTGCTTCTGCGGTCTGGAGGAAGGCGGGATCTTTGAGTTGTTCAGCAGCTCTGGCATAAAAGAGGCCTACGCCAGGCGCGCCGTGGCACCATTGAACGCGATGGAGTTCGTCGGTTTCCAGGAGGCGCGGCCAGTTGAGACCGTATTCGGTTTGCGCACCGTGAGAGATGAAGGTATGCGCAACTTCTCGGGCAAGCTCCCCCCAGGCAGGATCGCCGGTGGCTTCGTGGAGGAGGAGTAGAAAATGGGCATTGCCGGGGCTGCCGTGGAAAAACCCGCCGTAGATTCGTGGAGGGTGAGCATCTGAAGGGGCAGGTATTCTGGCTGGCCAGTGGGCACCCAGGTTGTTGCGGGTGATGGTATCGCGAAGCCAGGATCCGTACCGGACGGCGCCTTCC
>JAQCGA010000095.1 GCA_027619145.1 bacterium
CCAGGTTGCCATTTGAAGATCGTGAGCCGCAGCCGGGGGACCGGGCCGAAGTGGTGCTGGTAGATCTGAAGACCGGAACAGATCGGGTGGTGGCGCAGACGTTGGGGTGGGATACGCAGTTGGGGGCGCAGGCGCAGTGGGGCGTGGACGATTCACAGCTTTTTTTTAACGATATGGAACCAGAGACCTGGCGTCCGTTTGGCGTGCGGTTGGACCCGCTTACTGGAACGCGGAAGGAACTGGATGGAACGGTGTACATGGTTTCGCCAGATGGACGGCTGGCGGCCAGTCCTTCTTTTTTGAAGATGGGGTTAACGCAACTCGGGTACGGGGTGATTGCTCCGCCTGGGCAGGTAGCACCCAACAAAGGTGCACCGGCGGATGACGGAATTTTTGTGACGGATACGGAGAGTGGGAAATGCCGGCTGCTGGTTTCGTTGGAGGAAATTGTGCAGACGGCGACACCGGCGTTTGATATGGATGTGTACCGAAAGGGTGATTTTTACGGATTTCACGTGAAGTGGAATTTGCAGGGGAATCGGCTGATGGTTGTGTTGCGGTGGCGACCGCACGACGGCGGTAAGATGAAGCACGATTTGATTACGATGCGTGCAGATGGTTCAGATATCCGCGTGGCGGTTTCGGATACGGTGTGGGGCAAGGGTGGGCACCACCCGAACTGGTGTCCGGATGGGGAAACGGTAATGATCAATGTGAAGCTGGACGGTGAAACGTTGCGCCTGGCTCAGGCACATTATGATGGCAGTGGGCTTGTGCCTATGACGGAAGCGGTGATGGGTTCCGGACATCCCACATTACACCCGAATGGACGCCATGTGGTGACGGATGTATATTTGCACGAGTCGCTGGCATTTGGAGACGGGACCACGCCAATTCGGTGGATTGATCTGGAAGCGGGTACAGAGCAGATGCTGGTACGGATTAATAACGATCCGCCGTTTCCTGGGCCAAAGAAGGAGTTGCGCATTGATCCGCATCCGGCGTGGGACAAAGATTTTAGATGGATTGCGTTCAATGGATGTAAAGATGGAATACGGAGAGTCTATGTGGCGGATCTGAGCGGGCATGTAGAGAGATATGGATAACACGAATCGCCTGGCCTTTCACGGAAGATCCAGTGTCACGCAAAGTCGCAAAGACGCAAAGGGGAAGCGGAGGGTCTGTGGGGAGGAAGCAGTACGAGGAGACCTTCTGTGGTCACCCAGAGGCAGAGGGTGGATGTTCTTTGAGGAGAAAGATGAATGGATTTGATTGAGGGGGCGATTGAGGCGTATTTTCAGGGGGTGCTGGAGGTGGTGCGGGAGGAGGAGGGGGTGCGGTTATTGCGGATGACGCGGGAGCAACTGGCGTATTACGATCAGAACGAAGGGTGGGCGGTTCGGGCGCGTTGTAATGCAGGTGTGGTGCTGACGCTGCGGACGGATTCGGCGTTTCTGGATGTGGAGATGGACATTCTGCCGGGCGCACGGAAGTATTTGGGACTGGATGTGGAGATAGACGGTGTGATTTCTCAGGCGGTCCGTCTGACGGAGGTAGAAGGGACATACAGGCAGCGATTGTTCGAGGCTTCCGAGCGGCACATGCGGGAGGTGCGGGTATATTTTGCGCCGAATGTGGAGGTGCGGTTACGGCGAGTTGAGCTGGAGGATGGCGCGTCCGTGGAGGTGGTGGAACAACCAGCATCTCGACTGCTTTGTCTGGGGGATTCGATTACGCAGGGAATGGATGCGTTGAGCCCGTGTTCGACCTATCCGGTTCAACTGAGTCGATTGTTGGGTGCAGAATTGCTGAACCAGGGTGTAGGTGGGCATGTGTTTGATGTGGATTCGCTGGATCCAGAACTGGGGTTTGAGCCGGATCTGGTGACGGTGGCGTACGGGACGAATGATTGGGGGCGTGGAATTGGGCCGTCTGGTGTGCAGCGTGCAGCGAGGGCGTATCTGCAAAAGCTGCGTGAGATGTTTCCGGTGGAACGGACGCGTATTGTGGTTTTGAGCCCTATCTGGCGGGTAGTGGGGCACGAAGAGAAAGGTGGGGTAGGTTTGCCAGAGTTTGGGAGGATGATTCTGGAGACGGCGAAGGAAATTGACGGTGTGGAGACGGTGGATGGCCTGGCACTGGTGCCGAACCAGCCGTGGTATTTGCAGGATGGGACACATCCCAATGATCTGGGATTTTTACATTATGGGTTGAATTTGTATCGGTTGTTACGGGACCAGTAACCGGGGTGGATTGAATAGTCGCCTGGGCAATTCGATTTTCAGGAGGTAGGGATGGCTGATGTGAAGACGATGGATTTGTTCCGGCTGGATGGGCGTGTGGCCCTGATTACGGGTGGTTCGAAGGGGCTGGGGAAGGAGATGGCACGCGGCCTGGCAGAGGCAGGGGCGACGGTGGTGATTTGTTCGCGCAATCAGGATGCGTGTGATGAAGTAGCGGCTGAGCTGGTTTCAGAATCGGGAGGGAAGAGCCGGGGTATGGCGGCGGATGTGACGGTAGAAGCGGATGTGGACCGGTTGTTTGAGACGGTACAAAAAGAGTTTGGACGGCTGGATGTGGTAATCAATAGTGCGGGGATCAATAAGCGGCATCCGATTGAGGAGTTCCCGTATGAGGAGTTTAAACAGATTATGGACATTAACCTGGCGGGATCGTGGCTGTGTTGCCGGGCCGCCGGGCGGGTGATGAAGCCGCAGGGCAGTGGATCTGTAATTAATGTAGGGTCTACGCTGGGTGCTGTGGGGTTGGCAGAACGTACGGCGTACTGCGCGTCCAAATCTGCTATTCTGGGGCTTACCCGAACGCTTGCATTGGAGTGGGCACCATTCGGGGTACGTTGCAATGCGTTGTGTCCGGGGCCGTTTTTGACAGAGATTAATCAGCCCCTTCTGAAGACGCCGGAGAAGGTGGAATCTTTGTTGAAGTGTACCGCGTTTAATCGGTGGGGTGAGTTGCACGAGATTCGGGGAACGGGATTATTTTTGGCAAGTGATGCGTCGAGTTATATGACGGGGTCTGCTTTGTACGTGGATGGTGGGTGGACTGCACATTAAAGCACGAAGGGTCACGAAGCCCTGCCGGCCCGTTTCCTTTCCACACGAAGGACCACGAAATCTGCGGTTGGTGTTGGGTTGGTATTGGTGTGTTGGATGGTTTTGTAGGGGCGGGCCCCTGTGCCCGCCCGGCCTTTGGGTAGAATGCGGGGTGTATGTTGTCTGGTTTTGTAGGGGCGAACCTTGTGTTCGCCCGGCGTTGGTACGAGAGACGATTGTAGATAAAATCCAGGCCGAGGAGGGCCGGTATGCGAATTCTGGCGTTGTTGGTTTTGATGGAGGTGGTTATGGGTACGGCTTATGCACAACAGAGTGATGTGCCGTTTTACAAGGATAAGACGCGGATGCTGGTGTATCTGGATGGAGAAGGGAAAGAGCACGCAATTACCACAGCAGGTGAGTGGGAGAAAAGGCGGGCGCACATTCTGGCGAATATGCAGCGTGTGATGGGGCCGTTGCCGGAGCGGAAGAATCTTTCGCCACTGGCGATGGAAGTGCTGGAGGAAGAGGATCTGGGCGATGTGGTTCGCAAGAAGGTGACGTTTGTGTCCGAGCCGGGGGACCGGGTGCCGGCATATTTGTTGATTCCGAAAAAGCTGGAGGGCAGAGCGCCGGCGATGCTTTGTTTGCATCAGACAACAAAGATTGGCAAGGGGGAGCCAGCAGATCTTGGCGGGTTGCCGAACCTGCATTACGCGCTGGAGTTGGCGAAGCGGGGTTATGTGACACTGGCGCCGGATTATCCGAATTTTGGAGAGTATACGTTTAATGCGTATGAAAACGGGTATGTGAGTACTACGATGAAGGGAATCTGGAATCATATGCGGGCGGTGGATCTGTTGCAGTCGCTTCCCGAAGTAGATCCGGAGCGCATTGGTAGTATTGGGCATTCGCTGGGCGGACACAATACGATGTACGTGGCGGTGTTCGATACGCGTTTGAAAGTGATGGTGTCCAGTTGTGGATTCAATTCATTTTTTAAATATATGAATGGAGATCTGACGGGTTGGAGTCATAAGGGATATATGCCTCGGATTGCGGAGTTGTACAATCGAGATCCGAAGCAAATGCCGTTTGATTTTACAGAGGTGATGTCTGCGCTGGCACCGAGAGCATTTTTTGTGAATGCGCCAATTGGAGATTCCAATTTTGAGGTGTCTGGCGTGCAGGATTGTGTCCAGGCAGCAAAACCGGTGTATGAACTGCTGGATGCTGGTGGGAATCTGGTTGCGGTACATCCGGATGCGGAACACGATTTCCCACCGGAGGTGCGGGAGCAGGCGTACCGGTTTGTGGATGAGAAGTTAAAAAAGAAGTAAAAGACGAAGAGCTTGTTTACCTCTTTGGTCTCAGGAGGCATTGTGGATTATTGGACGTTTGCACATGTGTCGGATATTCACGTGGGAACACCGCGTTCGTACCGGTTCCAGCCGGCGTGGAATGAAAATTGGAAAACGGCGCGGGCGCAGATTTTGAAGATGGAACCCGAGTTCCTCATTGTGGGGGGAGATCTGACGCGCGATGGTTGTATACACAGGTACGAACTGGAGCAGGCCCGGGCGAATCTGGATGCGTTGCCATTTCCGTACCGGGTGATTCCGGGCAATCACGATGTGGGGAATAAATACAGAGATGGTGTGGAGGCGAGCATCCGTGCAAGTGCGGTGGGGATGTTCGCGGAGGTTTTTGGAGCCAGCGAGTGGAGTTTTGTGCATCGGGATGTACGGTTCAGTGGATTTAATGCGCTCCTGGCGGGATCTGGTCTGCCGGAAGAGAAAAAGATGTGGGCGTGGCTGGAGGCGCAGGTTGAAGCGCCGCGCGCTCGGCACCACGTTTGGGTGATGCATCCGGCTTTGTTTGTGATGCGTCCGGATGAGGCCAACTGGGATCCGGAGGCGGACCGGCTGGAATGGATTTTTGGTGTAGATGAACCGCATCGGAGCCGGATGCTGAAGGTGTTTCGGGAAACGGGTGCGACACTGGTAATTAGTTCTCATATTCATTGCAGACGTAGTGTGGAGATTGAGGGATTGCGGTTTCAGTATTCGCCAGCATCGGCATTTCCGCAGCAGGTGCCGCGCTGGACAGATGGGGATTCGACGCTGGGATTTTTACGCTGTGAAGTGTCAGAGTCGGGCGTTGAGCCGTATTTTGTGCCGTTGGATCAGACGTCGGATAAAAAGGGGTACGGTCCAGGTGGGAGTCCGGCGGTTGAAGCTCGGGATTATTCTATTGCGTGGGAGAAACCGTCGCTGGAAGATATGGGTTTGGACCGAGGTGTGTAAGCATACGATGAACGGAATTTTGCCAAACCCTTCTGGTGATATGGAGGTATGTGCGGGAGGGTTGTGGTAAAAATATGTATCGGGGAGATGGGCATGCTTGGGTGCGTTTGACATTGAAAGGAGCGAGTGAGGTGAGCGAACTGGCATTGTTGGGGGGAGAACCGGTGCGGGCAGTAAAGGCGCCGGAGTGGCCGATTTTTGATGAGAAGGAAGTGGAGGCAGTTACGCGGGTGGCGCGTAGCGGGAAGTGGCAGTATGGGTTGGGGAATGAAGGCCAGGAGCTGGAGGAGCAGTTTGCGGAGTGGATTGGCGCGAAGCATGCGATTGCGACGATTAATGGGACGGAGACGATGACGCTGGCGTTGAAGGCGGCGGGCATTGGGCCGGGGGATGAAGTGATTATGCCAACGACGACGTTTATCGCATGTCCGCTGTGTGTTCTATTGGCAGGTGCGGTAACGGTGCCGGTAGATATTGATCCATCGAATTTGGCGATGGATCCGAAGGCGGTGGAAGCGGCAATTACGGAGCGGACGCGCGCGATTATGCCGGTGCATCTGGCGGGTATTCCGGCGGATATAGATGCTATTATGGAAATTGCAAAGCGGCACAATTTGATTGTGATTGAAGATACGGCGCAGGCGCAGGGTTCGGAGTGGAAGGGGAAGAAGGCAGGGACGATAGGAGATTTTGGGTCGTACAGTTTTCAGACGGCGAAGACGATGGTGTCTGGTGACGGTGGGATGATTACGACAGACGACAAAGCGCTGGCGGATCTGTGCCGATCCTACCGACAGTTTGGGTTGCCGCAAGGGGATCACTCGTACGCAGTGACGGGCGGGAATTACCGGATCAGTGAATTTGTAGCGGCGGTGCTGAAGGTACAGCTTGGGCGGGTGAATGAACTGGTTGACCGGCGCACTGCGAATGCGGAGTTTTTGAATCGGAGGCTGGGCGATGTGCCAGGCCTGCATCCTTTTCAACTGGATAAGCGGGTGACCCGATGTAGCTATCTGGCGTATAGTATTCGGTACGAGGCAGACGAACTGGAAGGGGTACATCGGGATGTGTTTTTGAAGGCGCTGGCGGCTGAGGGGATTTCTATGCGTACAGGGTATACGACGCTGGTGCATGAGATGCCTCTGTGTAATGGGGAGAATTTGCGACCGGAAGATTTGCGGCGGTTTACGGGACGAAATATTGAAGCGGCGAATACGGGAAAGTTCCCGAATGCTGAACACGCCCGTGCGAATACGACGATCTGGGCAGTGCAGAACTGGTTGTTGGGTAGCCAGGATGTGGTGGATGATATAGCCCGGGCGGTGTACAAGGTTGTGGAGAATATTGGGGCGCTGAAGTCGGTGGGTGATGGGCAGTAGCTGGGGCAGAGGGAGTGGGATGGAATTGCAAATTGCAAATTTTCCATTTCAAATTTCAAATTGTCCGCCGGTCGGTTGCCCGGAGGTAAAACGATATGATGGAAGATGATTCGATGTTGGTGCTAGATGCTTCGCATGAGATGGTGTTCAATGGTAGGGAAGGCGAGGTGACGTGGTTTCATCCTAAGGTGGGGATGATGCCACCGGAGAACGAAAGTGATCCGCCTGTGGCTGTGATGTGTTGCCAGTCGATTACGGGGTCGGATGTGTTTGGGCAGATTCACGAGAGTGTTTCGACGGATCTGGGTGCTACGTGGGCTACGCCGGTACCAATTGCTTCGTTGGGACGGCACGATCTGGAGGCGGAGGGCTGGCAGGAAGGGGTGTGCGATTTTGTACCGGAATGGCATCGGAAGAGCGGCCGTTTGCTGGGTATTGGGCAGAGCGTTTTTTATGAAGACGGTGTGTTGGCGCGTAAACAGCGCAGGCGAAATCCAGTGTACGCAGTGCGGTCTCCGAATGGGGAATGGTCTGCGGCCCGGAAATTGGAGTGTGATGACCCACGGATGACGGAGGGGTTTACCAGCGGGTGTGTACAGCGGGTGACGTTGGAAAACGGCGAGATTATTCTTCCGTGTGCCTGGAGTCCGGTGGGCCGAGAGGACCGGGCTGTGGGTACGCTGCGCTGTGGATTTGACGGGGAGGAGATGAAGATACTGGAGGCCAGCGAGGAATTGCGTAATACTGCAAGCCGTGGGCTGCTGGAGCCAACGATTACCCGGCTGGATGGGCGGTTTTATATGACGATTCGCGCAGAAGATGACCGGGGGTATGTGTCTACGTCGGACGATGGGTTGACGTGGGCGCAACAGCAGGCCTGGACGTGGGAAGATGGGGAGCCGCTGTGGATGAGTACGACGCAGCAGCGCTGGCTTACGCACAGTCTGGCGCTGTACCTGGTGTACACGCGGAAAGCGGGTCATAATGAGAATGTGATTCGGTGGCGTTCGCCGCTTTTTATGGCGGAAGTAGATACCGAGCGGCTTTGTTTGATTCGGGAGACGGAGCGGGAGGTGTTTCCGCTGGTAGGAGATGCGGTCAACGACCCCAGGGGTGTGGCGCTGCTGGGGAATTTTCTGCCGGTGAACGCTACGGTGGAAGAGAGCTGGGTGACGGTGGGCGAGAACCTGATTCCAGTAAAGGGGAAAGGCGATGCGTTGTTGGCGCGTATCCAGTGGACGCGGCCGAACTATGAGCTGGCGTGGAGGACGTTTGAATGAGCGAGAAGGTGAATTTGAAAGAGATTGAGGAGGTGCAACGGTCTTCTCCTGGGGGGAAATACGGGCTGGCACGAAAGCATGTTTCAGGAGTGCTGGGCGTGGTGAAAGATGCTCCGTTTGATGTGGAACAGGTGCGGCTTTCGCCGGGGAAGATCAATTTTCCGTGCCATGCACACCAGGTGCAGTGGGAGTTTTTTATGGTGCTCAGCGGCGCGGGTGTGGTTCGCCGAGACGATCGGGAGTTTCGGGTTGGCGCGGGTGATTGTTTTATGCAGCAGCCTGGTATGGCGCACCAGGTCCGAAATCCGAGCGAGGCGGAGGATCTGGTGTACGTTGTGATTGCGGACAATCCGCCGGCGGATATTGTACATTATCCGGATTCGGACAAGTGGATGTTCCGGCCGCCGCGCAAACTGGCGGAGTTGACGGAAGTGGATTATTACAAGGGAGAAGAATAGATGTCCGATCTGCATCTGGAGTCGATAGAGCCCTGGGCGCCCCACCCACAGGCGGCGCCGTTGCGCGAGAAGAACGAAAGCAAGCTTGCGGTGGCGGCCAATGGGACGCGTACCTGTGTGGGTGGATGGCAGGTGGTGTTTTCGGGCGTGCGCCCGGGGCGCGCGTACCGGATGCGGTGGGCTGTGGATTACCGGGAGATGGATCACCCGAGGGATGTGCTGCGCTGCAAGGCGTACTGGGGGGTGATCGCGCCGGACGACGCTCAGGTGCGGTCGGCCCAGATTCCGGGGTGGGATTATTTGTTGCCAGAACCGGCAGGCAATGGGTCGATTCGGTTTTCACGTACGCTGGTGGCACCCAAAGGGACGGATCGGTTGACGTTGCGTTGTACGTTTCGGTGGGCTACAAAGGGTGAGTCTGCATGGTCTTTACCGGAGGTGGAACGAGTAAAAACGCCGGAAGCCCCCCGGCCGGTGAAGGTGTCTGTGGTGACAGGGAAATCCGGTGGGCGGAAGGGTCCGTTTACGTCCATTCAGCAGAATGTAGACTATTACGCGCCGTTGTGTGAGGCCGCGTGTGAGGCAGGTACGGATTTGATCGTGTTACCGGAGATCGCATTGCAATGGGGGATGCAGGGCAGTGCGCTGGATCTGGCGGTTCCGTTGTCTGGGCCGGAGACGGAGGTGTTTGCAAAAATTGCAGAAGCGCATGCGGCTTATTTGCTACTGGGTCTGTTCGAGCGAGATGGGGATGCGGTGTTTAATACGGCGGCGCTGATTGGTCCAGATGGCGAGGTAGAGGGCCGATATCACAAGGTGCATCTGGCTGTGGGCGGAGAGAGCGAGTCAGGTATTCGGGCGGGAGAGACATTTCCGATGTTCGATACGGTGATTGGCCGGATTGGGTGTAATATTTGTATGGATTCTTCGGCTGCGGAATCTTCCCGGATGATTGGCCTGGGCGGTGCGGATTTCCTGTTGTTGCCGATTATGGGCGACCATCGTGCGAGCCGATGGAACCCGGGATCACCGCTGTTCAGTGAGGACCGTTGGAAAGCCATTATGCGCACGCATGCCATGGACAATCAGTTGTGCATGGTCGTGGCGCGTAACAATTCTATTGGAAGTTGTATTGTGGATCGGAAGGGAGAGATCCTGGCCTGGAACGAGGGGGACCGGGACTTTATTTCGGCAACGGTGGAGCTGGAGGACGGATTCCGGACGTGGAATGGAGGCTGCTTCCGAGAGGTGAACTGGATGCAGCGCAGGCCCCATCTGTACGGCGCGTTTGAGGATGAAGGGAATGTGGGGGCGTTGTTGCAGGCGGGGTACTGAGGCGGGATCACGAAGGGGCACGAAGAAGCACGAAGGGGCACGAAAGCTCCCTCCCCCTTTCCCTGCCGCAGCGGAGGGGGAGGGGCAGCGATTGGGTATGTGTAAATGGAAGAGGTCCGATGGAGTTTTCGTCGGGCCTCTTCTTTGTCTGGTGGGGCTCCGGGGTGGGGCCGAGAGTGGTGATTTGCCCGGCGCATCCTGCACCGGCCCCTTTGGGGCTGCCTTCGGCTCGTGCTCTTCGTGATATGTTTTAGAAGAGCCAGCGGACGAGGAGGTCGCCTACGACGTAACTGACGGCGGCTACACCGAGGCCTACGACGAACATGTCGATGCCGCTGCGGAAGATGCTTCGGCCGGCGAAGAGGCTGCGG
>JAQCGA010000096.1 GCA_027619145.1 bacterium
GGTAGGGAACGCAATTTGGAAGTACCCGAACATGGGCAAGCTGTAAAAGGTAGACATTTGCATGCGCAATTCGAAGCCCCAGTCTGTGAGGAAAGCAGAACGCTTAAACTTGTTGTCCGAGTCCAGCAGAGAACTGAGGCTTTCGAAATTTCCGGTAGCGCCTGTTTCAACGAAGACAGTGCCGTAGATTTTGCTGAAGAGGAAGGGCGGTAGTTCTTTTCCGGCAGTTTCGACGATGGGGAAGGTGAAGCTGGCCCGGCCGAAGAAGACCTTGCCGCCGGAGAGCGAGAAGTAAGGGTAGCCGCGGAGTGTGCCGAGGCCGCCCAGATAGTAGCGCAGGGGGAAGTAAAAGACGCCTTCGGACGTTCCGCCGTTTTGCTGCACTTCTTTGATGGGTTTATCTTTGTAAGCCGTAAACGCCTGAAGGGCCAGTGTGGTGCGTCCGGGGAAAGAGAGGAATTCGTTCCAGGAAAAAATATATTCGTTGATGCCGAGCTTGGTTTTGTCGTCTCGGAAGAGTGTAGGCGATACATCTCCCTGTGAGGGATCCGGGATTCCATCCTGGTTCAGGTCCGCAGAAAGAGCCAGCGAGTCCGTAATTGTGGCGTTGATGCGCCGATAGCGGAAGGTGACGGCACGGCCTCCGGAAGGGTTGACGAAGAGGTCTTTTGCGGGTGTAAAGCTCACGTAGCGCCATCCTACCCCCAGGTCGTTGCTACGGTAATAATTGAGTTCCTGGTAGAGGAAGTCGTCCAGTACTTCCTGCTCGTCGCCTACGCCTGGAATCTGGCTGGTAATGTCGGTAAGGGCTCCGGTATCCGGGTTTCTCTGGATGATATTTGTGCTGTCCAGGATAACCTGGTTGACGTGGAGACTTTCGGAGTAGCGGTGGTGGCCGTAGGTGAACGAGAGGGCCTGCGTGCGGCCCAGGCCAATTTCGGCACCTACCATGAAGTCGTTGAACAAGTTCTTGTAGTTGTCCTCTTCTACCAGAGAGAGGTTGGTGTACTGGGTGACGTTGGGGATGAGTCGCAATTCGCCGTCTATGACTACCTGGAGTGTGCCTGTGGAGGTGTCTTTTTGGGCGGCAACAATACCCTGATCAATGAGGCTGTTGATGGTTTGCCGCTCTGCACCAAAAAAGAGGCGGGGCGAATAGGTTCGGTGTTCGGTGTGGATGCTGGGAAGGGCCTTTCGATAAGAAAAGTAAAGGTCCGAGTTGAGGTCCACATTTTTCTTTAAGTTTTTGCCAATGGTGAAGCCGGTGGTGATTTCATCGCTGCCGATCATGTCACCCCAGGAGGCTTCTCCGCCTACGCTGAGCTGGTCCAGGCCAAACCGGTTGCCAATGAAGGTGGGGCCTAAGAGAAGGATGGGCGTGACGCCAATCGAACTGAGCTGGCCAGAGTAGCGGCCTACATCGAAGAGGTCCTCAATATCTTCGCCGGTATAAATGCTTCGGTAATCGCGTCGCAGTGTATCTACCGATGCGGTGGCCAGGGCGCTGGATTTTTGCACCCGGTACACATTGTAGTTGGCCGCGTGATACCCCACGTAGAGGATGTCGTTGCCTTTGGGTGAAACCGAGGGTGTAAAAGCACCGCCGATGACGTTGGTGATTTGTTCATGTCGGCCGGTAGTCAGGTCCATGCTATAGAGGTTAAAAATGCCGCTTCTGTCTGAGCTGTAAACAATTCCGCTGCCATCGGGCAGCCATACGGGGTCGCGTTCGTCGGCGTGGGAATTGATGAGGGTATGGAAGCCTGCGTTGTTGGCGTATGCCAGGCTGTCCGGGAAGGCTTTGAGGCTGTCTTCTCGAGCCACTCTGAGACTGTCTTCATTTACTGTGAGGCTGTCCGGGATGGTGGCAACTGTTGTTGAATCTTTTTCGATTGCCGCCATTTTTCTGGGGCGCAGAGTTTGGTCGGGCTTTGCGCTGGGTTTGTCTTTTTTCTTGCGGATTTCGTTTGCTGGCATCGCAGTAGCGTCTGCACGGATCACAGCAATGTCGCGGTCTTCGCCCCGGAAGATGGTAAAGAGAAGTTCTTTGCCGTCTGGAGACCACTGGGGACGGTAGTACTGGGTACCGTCGTTGTTGTTGGTAAGGTATCGGATGTGGGTGCCATCTATATTGAGCAAACCCAGGTTGGAGGTGCCGTCTTCGTTTCCTACGAATGCAATTTGCTTTCCGTCTGGTGAAATGGCCGGGTCGCGACCGCGCAGACCCACGGTGAGGCGGCGTTCTTTGCGGGTGTTCATGTCGTAGAGGAAGAGGTCCCAGAAGCCCCCCACGACATTGGCATAGAGCAGTTTGTTGCCGTCGGGTGTCCAGGAGACGGGCAGGTCCACGTATTTTCCGGGTTTGATTTCCTGTGCTTTTCGGCTCGCAAGATCCATGACCATCAAGCGCATTAAAGCGTAGTCGTTGCCTTCGTTGCTGAGGAAAGCAACACGGGAGCCGTCTGGAGAATAGATGGGGTGGGTTTCTACGGAACCCCGGTTGGAAATCAATTCCCCTTCTTGTTCACCCTGGGTGCGTATGGAATCTGCAACGGAACCGTACTGCTTCTGGATGTGGGCTTTCCAATCTGAGAAAAGCTGGCCGGCAGAAATGCCCAGGCTTTTTTTGATGGATGAGTTGAAGTTGAGAATGGGGCGTTCTTGAGATAGGGCACGTACTTTTTCGGTACCGAAACGATCTTCAATGTAGTTGAGCAGGGCATACCCCTGGTTATAGACCATTTCTCCGTGGTAGCCGCTTTTTCCGCTTGTGGTGCCGGCATCTACAAAGCTGAGCAGGTCTTGTTCCAGGGTGGCCATCCGCAGCAGCATGTCCCGGTGGGTGTCCCAGGAATCTCCACCGTATTTACGGGATTCGTACTGGGCGATGCCTTCGGAGAACCAGCGTGGCAAGGCCAGGTGATAGAGGGGTAAAACAAAGCTAAAATCCGGGTTCTGGTTGGACTGACTTGCACCGACAATCCCGAAGGCGAAGGGCAGGCTGTTGTGCGCGGCTTTGAGGGTGACGTGGTGTGTGAGTTCGTGTGTAAATACGTCGCGGACCCAGTCGTTGGTGCCGCGCACGTCCCATTGGGAAGGGGAGGCCCAGAACATGATGAAGTTGCCCAGGTAGAACGAGTAGGCATTGCCCAGGTAGTCCACGTTGTCTACTACCAGGACGTTGACCGGCGCGTAGCGTTCGAGTGAGCCGGGATAGTAGCTGGAGAGTTGTTCAAAGACGTCGTCTGCAAACTCGGCAATACGCCGGGCAGTGTACTCTGCATCTGTGTAGTAGATGGAAAAATACTTGGTGTGAATTGCCCGTGCGCCCGGGCCGGTGAGGCCGAGCAGCGAAGGGAAAAACTCGTGTACTTCGCGTTCCCAGTCGTAGCTGGGCATGGTGCGGTTCAGGGGTACATTGGCCAGATCTATAACCGGTCCGTTCTGAAGCCGCTGGGGAATATACTGGGCATCTGAACGGGCTGGCAGGCCTGCCAGCAGAAGAAAAAATGTGAGAGAAAAGAGGAGTACGGCGGATGGGCGTGGAAGAAAATTCACGTTGTTTCTCCTAAAGGGTAAGAAGCGCCGCTTGTTCGGGCGATAATATATGGGAGGCCACACCCCGGCAACGGTGCATTCAGGAGGCTACATTAAAGAAAAGGAAATATACATAAAGCGGACACAAAGACAAACTTGTCTTGAAAAAAACACCTTTAATGTTTTTTCGAAATAAATCCATTGATGTTTTTTTGCAGTCTTTCCCGAGTGCTTTTATTGGGAATCTATTGTTGGAAAAACCTGGATTCCCGCTTGCGCGGGAATGACTTCACACCCCCAACCACACCCGCCCGATCAAACCCTGGATTCCCGCGCAAGCGGGAATGACATCAGAGGGACCAATGGATACATGGTCCCTCTTTTTTTTTGAGAATCTCTCAGAGGTCGGTTCTGAGGGATTCTTTCTGGCCGGTTCTGAGGATGCAGGCAGCGCTGTGGTCGGATTCAATTTCGAGTAGTTCCGGGACAATGTGTTTGCAGGATTCCTCCCGTTCCGGGCAACGCGGATGGAACGGGCAACCGGAAGGTACGTTGGCTGGACTGGGCACGTCTCCGGTGAGGATGGTGCGCTGTTTTTTGATTGTGGGATCCGGCACTGGCACCGCAGAGAGCAGGGCTTTTGTATAGGGGTGCTGGGGATTGTTGTAGAGTGTTTGACTGTCTGCAATCTCCACAATTTTCCCCAGATACATGACGGCTACGCGGTTGGAAATGTGGCGGACCACACTGAGGTCGTGGGCTACAAAGAGGTAGGTGAGCCCCAGTTGTGACTGCAAGTCCTGGAGCAGGTTGATGATTTGGGCCTGGATGGAGACGTCCAGTGCAGAGACGGGTTCGTCTGCGACAATAAAATCTGGATTGACTGCCAGGGCGCGGGCAATGCCAATCCGCTGGCGCTGGCCGCCGCTGAATTCGTGCGGGTAGCGGCGGGTGTATTCTGGCCGCAGGCCCACAATATCCATGAGTTCGGATACTCGATTTTTGAGCTTCTCTCCGGAGGCCAGTTTGTGGATTTTCAGGGCTTCGGTGAGCATGCCGCCCACGGTCATTCGGGGGTTGAGAGACGAGTAGGGGTCCTGAAAGATGATTTGCATGTGGCGGCGCATGGCGCGGAGGTCTCCGGCATCCAGGCCAAGCACATCTGTGCCGCGGAAGCGGACTTCTCCGGCGGTGGCTTCAATCAGGCGTAAAATGGTGCGCCCGGCCGTGGTCTTGCCGCAGCCGGATTCGCCTACGAGTCCCAGGGTTTCCCCTTCGTTAATGGTGAGGCTAATGCCGTCTACGGCCCGGACCTGTCCTACGGTTTGGGAGAAGATCCCCCGGGTGATGGGGAAGTGTTTTTTGAGATTACGAACTTCCAGAAGAGGTTGGGCCATGCTCAGGTGGTTTCCCTTTGAGGAGCGGCGGCTGGATACCCGCTGGCCATCCAGCAGGCCACGGAGCAGGTTTCGCCAATGCGTAGCAGTTCTGGTTCCTGTTCTCGGCAAATGGTCTCTGCCTGGTCGCACCGAGGGGCAAACCGGCAGGCTTCGGGAAAGCGGGTGGCGTCTGGTACGGTGCCTCGGATGACGGAGAGCCGATCTTTCTTTTCTGTCAGTTTTGGAATGGACGCCAGCAAACCTTGCGTGTATGGGTGCTTGGGATTGGCAAAAAGTTCTTCTACAGTACCTGTTTCTACAATTTTTCCGGCATACATCACGGCCACTCGGTCCGCTACTTCGGCAATGACGCCCAGGTCGTGGGTGATCATCAACACGGCCATGCCCAGTTCTTGCTGGAGCCGGGCGAGCAGTTCCAGAATTTGGGCCTGGATGGTTACATCCAGTGCGGTAGTGGGTTCGTCTGCAATGAGCAGGTCTGGATTACAGGAAAGAGCCATAGCAATCATAACGCGCTGGCGCATGCCACCCGAGAGCTGGTGGGGATACTCGTTGGCGCGTTGGGCTGGATCTGGAATGCCAACGAGGTTGAGCATTTCTTCGGTTTTTTCGCGTGCAGCATCCTGGTCCAGGTTCTGGTGTAACATGACAGCTTCGTCGATCTGGTATCCGCAGGTGAATACCGGGTTGAGGCTGGTCATGGGTTCCTGGAAGATCATGGCAAGGTCGTTGCCGCGTACGTCGCGCATCTGGTCATCGCTGAGGTCCATCAGGTTGCGGCCCCGAAAGCGGATTTTTCCTGAGACGATCTCTCCGGGTGGGCTGGGAATGAGGCGCATGATGGAGAGAGAGGTGACACTTTTTCCGCAGCCAGATTCGCCCACGAGACCCAGGGTTTCGCCTTTGGACAGGGTGAAAGAAACCCCGTCTACGGCGCGGGCAATGCCATTGTCTGTGTGGAAATGGGTTTTGAGGTTTTCTACTTCTAGAAGTAGTTCAGACATAAGGTTCCATTATATAAGGTAGCGGCACAATGGTTTGGACTCCCGGATGGGGGTTGTGTTCCATAAATAAGGCAAAAGGCAGAATAAGAACCATGCGTTTTAAAATAGCGGGAGGTTCAGGTGAAGCCAATCTTCCATGAGGAAGCTGACGCGGCCAATCAGTAAGGAGAGGCGAGCCATGACGGTGTAGCCGAAGGAAGCGCCAAAAGAGATCATGAGAAACCAGATGCCCACGCGGGATACGCCGCCGACCACGCCTTTGTGCTCGACGGAAAAGTAAAAATAAACCAGTACGCTGACCACGCCTACAAGGATGATGATCGCGTTGATATCCAGGCCTGTACCGGTTTGCCAGATTGGGCGGATGCTGGGTTCGATTTGTTGAAGTACAAAAGAGGCGATGCGGCGCGGAATGGACAGGCCGGCACCCAGGCCCACGAAAAAGGCGAACGAGAGGCGGCTGAGCCAGACGCCTTTGCCCACCAGGCGGGTCATCAGGAACAGGCCCAGGAAGGTGGGTACCAGAACCAGCCACCGGGGGTCTGCTCGGAAGAGCGGGTCTACTACGTCAACCAGGATGTTCTGGTACCAGACCTGGGCCAGCTCGTAGGCCGCCACTACGCCTACGTAGAGGTGCTCCGCAAATTTGAAAAGCTGGTTGTCCCGGTAGAGAAAGCTGTACAGGGCCAGGGTGAGTCCGGCGGCAAGGATCACACCAAAACCGGTCCAGTCTGCAACGAGCCGGCCAGAGCCGAGCAGGTAGATGTTGATTGCGCCGAAGACAGCAACAAAGGCCAGAAAGATGACAGAGTCTCGGTTCATTCGGCGGTTCCTTTCGCCGGGCCGGAAGACCTGTGGTGTAAGAAGAAGACTACATTTCCAAGCAAGATGAATGCGATAATGAGGACGTGGGCCACGGACTGGGGACGCATGCCGCTTATAGCCAGTCCTTTTCGGTTGATGAGAGATTCGTATCCAGCCGCGCCCGCAAGACCCCCAATGAGGCCGTTGAGCTGCCCGGACTGGAGGAAGGGGAAATAATCTGGAGCCATCACCGCTGTGCAGCCCGCGCCCAGAGGAAAACGGTAGCGCTCCTGACCGTAGGCGATCCATTCGTCAATCCCAGGAAAACCGGAGGCGAGGTCGAGGACGTAGTTGAAATCCCGCAGGGAGCGAATATTGCGGGTGACGTCCATGTCTGCTGTGGTGTTTCCGCGGATGTCTTTTTCGAAAGTGGCGTGCAGGTCCTGGCCCATATTGAGTACCAGGATGGCTCCGCCGGCTTTGAAGCCGAGGAAGGCGTAGTCTTTTCCGTACTGACGATCGTATTCTCCGGCTGCGGTTTCAAAGGCTTGCTGGGCCAGGCCCACGGCCTCGGTGATAAGGGTGACGCCTACCACGCGAATGCCCCGGCTGAAGCAGTGGCGTAAAATGGCAAGGGCCATGGGCTGTAGCTCTGGCTGAGAACTGGGGCCGTAGTCGAAGGAGATGAGAACGGTGGGGTTTTCTTGTTCGGCCAGGAGGTCCAGGGCGTTATAGACAGAACGTACATTGGGCGTTGCTTTTACGGGCAGCTCAAACTGGACGAGCAGAGGAAGACACACGCTCAAGAAAACAGAAAAGTAGATGATGCGGCGGTCGATGTTCAGGAGGCGCTTTATCATTGTTCGTCCCCTCCCAGGTAAGAGCGTTCGATGCCGAAGATAATGCGTAAAGATGTAGCAACGGCCCCCAGGCTTACGCCCAGCAAAATGCCACGTCTGGCCGCGAGGTTGGGAACGGCCATTAACCATTGGGAAATGGTGGGCAGGTGTTCGGAAAGATAGGCACCCACGGGTACACGCCCCAGCATGACGAGGATGGCAGCCAGGAGCAAGATGGCGGCTTCAGCGGACCGGGCGCGGAAGGTACGGTATGCTGCCGAGGCGATGAAGAAGGCGAGGAGGGAGAACATGGTGGCACCGCCGGCTACGTGGATGTGTGTGTACATCCAGTTCAGGTCCAGGCCGTTGCCTTCCGCAAGCGGTTGGAAGGGGCCGTTTCCGTTGTTGTAGACGGACAGGAGAAAGGTGATCCCGAAGCCAATGAAGGTGATGAGGCTGTAGCCCCATCCGGCAATTTTACGGCGCATACGGTTCCAGTGCATGTGCAGCAGGCTGTGGATGCCCAGAAAAAGAGCAAAGGCCGCAATAATGCGGTACCAGGTGGAGGTTTCCGTTTCCACTGCGTGAGCAACGGGGATGTAGTAAGTGAAAATACCGATCATGCCGGCGAGGAAGGCGATGATCAGTGGGAGGGTGCGCTGGAGGAATAGCATCGGAGGGTCTCCGAGGTGCGGTGGGGGTGCGGTGGGGGTGCGTGAAAAATTATCAATTGAAAATTAGCAATTGTCAATTGTCAATTGTCTGGTTTAGTAAGAAGTGAAGATATGGGTCAGCCAGGAGTAGCCCAGGGTGGACAGGGCGGTGCCCAGCAGGAGCACGGCGATGAAGATGCCTTTGCCCAGGTCCTGGCCTTTGAGGCTGCCTAGCAGTTTGGGGTCGCGAGAGAGATAGGCGCTGGCTGCGTAGAGCTCTTCGCCCATCAGAGTATAGTCGCAGGTGGTAATGAAAAAGGGTAACTGGGTATACGAATCGGTGGCGGCGATCTGTATGGCACCGGTGGTGGAGCCGGTTTCGGCCAGCAACAGGGATTCTGCGTAGAAATAGCCCACCAGGAGGTTTGCGGCGGGTTTTTCGCGGACCATCATGCCTTCCAGAGCAGCGGCGTAGCTGAACTGGTCTGCTGCGGCCAGGAAGACGTTGTCCGGGTTGAAGGCGTCCGGGCGTCCGGATTCGATGCAGGCTTCTTTGACCACTTCCTGACTCACGGACATCACAATGGGGTCCCGGTTGCCCACTTTTAATTGTGTATCGTACTGGGCGGTGCGGCGTGCGACCTGGCCCAGGATGTTGACGGCGGCAATGGTGGAGGGGCTACCCATATCCTGGAGGCCGTGAATGAAGAGGACGGGTTTGCCCATTTCGGTTGCGCGACCCAGGGCAGCCAGGCGGCGGATGTGCAGGTTTTTGCGCCGGGCAATGCCAATGTAGAACAGGATGGTGGCAGAGAAGAGGCTTCCCAGGATGAAGTTGTTGAGCTTGGACCAATCGAAGAAGTTTCCGGCAGCCTGGGCGTGGACGATTGGGCTCTGGGCCTGGCCGAGGGTGATCTGGAATACATAGGGTTTGTTATTTTGAAGGGGGATTTTTTCTGTGTCTGCAGAGGTGGCGTAGGATTTGATGTGGGCGAACAGGCGATCGTCGTTTTCAGGAGTATGCCCGAAGGTTGCCGGTTCGGTCGATTGCAGCGGGGCGGCTGCCGCATCTATTTCTGTTGCGGTATAAAACGGCCCTTCCGGACTTTCTGCAATGAGAATGAGGTAGCGCGCTCCTGGAATGAGGGATTCTGCGCGGCGCCAGGTAAGAGTAATGCTGCGGCCCTGGTCGTTGGGCGTGTCGAAGGCGCGGACGTCTTCGGGGGCCTGAGCATAGGTGTGTCCGGCGCAAAGGAAGAGGGCGAAGATGAGGGCCAGGCGGTTCATTGGGAGAACCTTTCGGGCGTTTGTCTCATTGGTGGGGCGAGGCATGCCTCGTCCCTACGGTAGGTGTATGGATCATTCTTCGATGCGTTCTACGTTGGCGCGAGGAACAATGGCGCGGACGCCGTCTTCGAATTCTATTTCCAGGACGCGTACCTGCGTTTCAGATTCGAGCGATTGTAATTTCGGGGGCAGGGCGGTTACCGTTCCAATGCGGCCGAAAAAGGGCGTTCGGATGGCGCGAACCTGGGCACCTATGGAGAGGCCAATCTGGATTTCAGCGGATTGAGGTGTGGGTTTTGCGGCTGGATTTGGGATGATGATTTCTGGGCGCAAAACCCCGGCGCGGATTTGCGTGGCACCGGAAATGGAGGCTTCTTTGCCATTGTTCTCTTTCAGGATGTCGAAGGTTTTTCTGGCCATTGCAATTTCACCGAAGCCTTCGGTGAGGATTACGGTGAGGCCGATGGATTCTGCGCCTGTAATGGCCACGCCCAGGTCGTGACCGAGCAGGTTGCGCAGGTCTCCGTCTCGAATGCCGCCTCCCAGAATACCCGTGGCTCCAACTTCGATTGCTCGGTGGATCACATCCAGGGTAATCAATCCGCCACCCACGAT
>JAQCGA010000097.1 GCA_027619145.1 bacterium
TTGACCAATCATCAAATGCCCCGAAATCGCCAGCGCAGCACCCAGTGCCAGCACATCTCCGGAAAACGCGTGACGGCCAATCCCCCAATCATTCACCGTAACCACCGCTGTCCCTACCAGAGACACCACAATCCCCACACCCGTCCGCCAATTGACTCGCTCGCGGAACAGCAGCCATCCTCCCAACCCCAGAAAAATTGGACTCGTCGTCACCAGCAACACCGAACTGGCCACCGATGTATGTGAAAGCGAACTGATCCAGAATGCAAAATGAAAACCGAGAAACACCCCACTCGAAACAAGCGCCAGGCGATCTCGGCCAGAAACATTCCGCAACGGATTTCCACATCGCATCAGCGAAAGCGGCAGCACCACACAGGCCGCAATTCCCAGCCGGTAAGCAGCAACCACCAGCGCCGGTGCATCACACAACCGGATCAGCACCGCCGCGGACGAAGCCGCGCACACCGCCAGCCCCAGCAGCAGGTAAATCATCGGTCACCGGCTGAATCGGATTTCCCAGCCCCGGAACCGGCCGCCCGCAAAGACGCCCACCAGCTCATCAACTCCCCAACATGTTTTTCGTACCCTCGATCCGTGGGCCTGTAATACGCTCTCCCTACCAGGTTCTCCGGCAAATAATCCTGTGCCACATATCCCTCCGGATCGTCGTGCGCATACTTATATCCCTTTCCGTACCCCAGCCCCTTCATCAACCCTGTAGGCGCATTCCGTATATGCAGCGGCACCGGCAAATTTGGCTGTTCCCGCACATCCTTCAGCACTTCCCCATACGCAGCATACACCGCATTGCTCTTCGGTGCCGTGGCCAGGTGCACCGTTGCCTGCGCAATTGCCAGATCCCCTTCCGGGCTCCCCAGAAAATCGTACGACTCCCGCGCTGCCAGCGAAATGGAAAGCGCCCGCGGATCTGCATTCCCAATATCTTCGGACGCAAACCGAACCATCCTCCGCAAAATATAATGCGGATGTTCACCCGCCTCCATCATACGCGCCAGCCAGTACAACGATGCCTGCGGATCGCTTCCCCGCAGGCTCTTATGAAACGCCGAAATCACATTATAATGCTCTTCCCCGCGCTTATCGTACAGCAATGCCCTGTTCCCCAGCGACCCTCGCACCAGATCTGCCGTCAGCTTCCGCCCACCGCCTGCTGCTGCAACTGCCATCTCCAGCACATTCAGTGCCCGCCGCGCATCTCCCTCGGCAGCCCGCGCAATCAAATCCAGCGCATCCCCGTCCACATCCAGCGGCGCAAGCCCGCGCTCTTCGTCCGCCACAGCCTCCTGCAACACCACCCGTATCGCCGCTTCATCCAGCGCCTTCAGCACAAACACCTGCGCCCGAGAAAGCAGCGCCGCATTCACCTCAAACGACGGATTCTCTGTCGTCGCCCCAATCAGGATAATCGTCCCATTTTCCACATGCGGCAAAAACGCGTCCTGCTGCGCCCGGTTAAACCGATGGATTTCATCCACAAACAACGTCGTGCGCTTCCCCATCCGCCGCTCTTCCTGCGCCCGCCCCACAAGCTCGCGCACCTCCTTCACCCCAGAAGTCACCGCGCTGAACGCCACGAATCGACTCTGCGTCGTCTTCGCCACCAGTCGCGCCAGCGTCGTTTTCCCGGACCCCGGCGGCCCCCAGAAAATAATCGACGGAATATGATCTCCCTCAATCAACCGTCGCAACGACGCCCCCGGTGCCACAAGTTGATCCTGGCCACGCACCTCGTCCAGCGAAGCCGGCCGCATCCTTTCGGCAAGCGGTGGCCGGGGTGCCAGAGCATCGAATAAATCGCCCGCACTCATTCCTCATCCTCCGGCGGCTTTCTCCGCCAGGGATCTTCTGTTCCAAAGTCAAATCCAGCCCGGCCCCAGTCGATCTGGTCCGAATCCACATGCCCCGGTAGCAAAGGCCCAATACGCCCCAGCAATCCGGCATCTCGTTCCAATTCTAAATCCCCCCTCTGAGCCTCGCGCTTCGGACCCGCATTCAACCCACCCAAAATCTGAATCACCTCCGCCAGCACCTCCCTCCGCACCTGAGGATCGATCTTCTGCATCTTTTTCATCGCCTGCACAATCGGAACCAGATCTGCCGTACCCAGCCGATCTAACACCCCCTGCGCGCGCTCTGTCCCCAGTGCAATCAGCAACACAGCCGCCTTGTCAACCTCTGTCAGATTCATAACCCAACCTATCTTTCAAACGTGTCCAAAGTGACCCCTGCCCCAACGCTTCCCGCACCTTCCGGGCCAGCAACTTTTCACTCACCCGAAACACACACACCTCTGCATCGTTAACCAGCACAACCGGAATCCGCTCTTTATAACGCTCAAACAGCTCCGAATCCGTCGTAATATCCACCACCTCCAGCTCAAAAAGAATTCGTTTCCGCACATTCTCAACACGTTCTTTGGCCACAGCACACAAGTGACAATCGTCCTTGCTATATATTTTTACACGCGGAAGAAGCTCATCCAAGACAGGATCCCTTTGCCAGATTCCGAATATCGACGCTCCGTATAAAACAAAGGTAATGCACTCCACAGAAGGGGTCAAGGAGAAACCCGGTTCCGTCGGGTCCACGGGATTTTGCTTGTTCATCTCTAAGGAATTGGTATTTTATGACCTTTGCATTGAATGCCATGAAGATAAGCGTTTCAGACCCCTCCCCCGACCCCTCCCCGAAACGGAGAGGGGAGAAATTCACATCTCACAACCTATTGTAGAATTGCATTTTACTCCCCCTTTCCTTCAGGAAAGGGGGCCGGGGGGATAGGTCCAAATCGGGCGAAGGCCCTTAACTTCATGCCATTGGCCTTTGTATTCTTCTACCATTTCTAACTTCAACACGCCTTGCGTTTGACCTTCTACAGGGCCCCAAGAAGCCTTCTCCCAAAAGGAGCTACTGTATGACCCAGGCAGAAACCCGTGAACTCTTTGGTTGGGCAGAAATCGACCCTGCCGGTCCAGTTGAAGCCGGCGCAACAGGCACCTGGCGCATCACCTATCACGCCGGAAAACACGGCATCGACGACGGCGGCGTCATCAAATTTTCCTGGCGAGACGTAAGTGACTGGCAAGCCCCGCAATTTACCGACCCTGCCGCACCGGGTTATTCTTCCATTTCCACCACAGGCCCAGCCACACTCAAACCGGCCTTTGAAAAACAACGCTACGTCCGCCCCTGGCGCCGTACCGTCACCGTAGATGTCTTCGACGAATCCCTCTCCGAAGACGATACCATCACCCTCATCCTGGGTGACACCTCCGGCGGCAGCCCGGGCATTACCGCACAAACCTTCTGCAAAGAAATGTTCGAATTCCGCGTCGCAGTAGACTGGTGTGGCACCTGGATGTACGTAGAAGTCCCCTCGCCCGCCTTCCCCATTCTCAGCGGCCCGGCCCACACCCTGGTCGCCCTGGGCCCCTCGGAAACCACCCCCGGTGAACCCACCTGGATCGGCATCAAAGCCGAAGACCTCTGGGGCAACCCCTCCCGCCAGTACAACGGGGAAGTCCACATCGACGCAGGTGGCCTCGAAGGCCTGCCGGAAACCTTTCATTTCCAACCGGACCACCAGGGCGTACACCGCTTTGAAAACGTCAAAGCCCCCCAAACCGGCACCTATCGCGTGCGCGTAGAAGACCACGCCAATAAGCTCCACGCAGAAACCAACCCTCTCGTCTGCATCCCCTCTCGCCGCGAACACAAACCCTTCTGGGGCGACCTGCACGGCCAGAGCGAAGAAACCGTAGGCACCAACCCCGTCTCCTCCTATTTCAAATTCGCCCGGGAATCCGCACTCGTAGATTTTGCCGGACACCAGGGCAACGACTTTCAGATCACCGAAGACGTCTGGAACGAAATCAAACACCAGGCCAACACCCAGAATGACCCCGGTCGTTTTGTCGCCTTCGTAGGATACGAATGGTCTGGCAATACTCCCGTAGGCGGAGACCACAACGTCTATTATCCCGGCGACGATGGCCCCATCTACCGGTCCAGCCACGTACTCATCCCCGATAAGTCAGACATGGATACGGACTGCCGCCACATCACAGATCTCTACAAAAAACTCAAAGGGGAAGACGTTCTCCTGGTCCCCCATGTAGGCGGCCGCTACGCCAACATGGAATGGCACGACCCGAACCTCGAATACGTCGTAGAAGTCTACTCAGAATGGGGCGAATTCGAATGGTTCCTGAAAGAAGCCCTCGAAAAAGGCTACCGTGTGGGCTTCACCGCCGGTAGCGATGACCACAAAGGCAGACCCGGCGCTGCCCACTGCGGCTCCGGCTCCTTTGGTGTATACGGCGGTCTCACCTGCATCTATACAAAAGAACTCTCCCGCGCCGGACTCTGGGAAGCGCTCAAAGCCCGCCGCTGTTACGGCACCACAGGGCAACGCATCCTCCTGGACGTAACCGCCAACGGACAGCCCATGGGTTCGGACCTCAAGGCAAATGGCCCCATCAACATCGCCGTCTCCGTAGCCGGCACGGCCCCCATTGAACGCGTGGACATCTTCCGAGACCTGGACCTCATCCACACCTTCCCGGAAACCATCCAGCGCGAACAAAATAAAATCCGCGTATCCTGGTCCGGCCAGCGCATCCGTGCCCGCAACCGCCTGGTCCGCTGGGACGGTGGCCTCACCCTGGACAAAGGGAAAATCCTCAACGCCGAAGGCTATGCCTTCGACTCCGCTTCCGAGGGCATCCAGGAAACCACGGACCGATCCGTCACCTGGAAATCCGTCACCACCGGCGATGCAGACGGCGTTATCCTCACCCTGGACGCACCCCCCGAAACCGTGCTCCACTTCCAGACCGGCGTGGTGGACCACCAGGTCTCCCTCAAAGAAATTTCGAATGGTCCCGTGCGCGTAGATGCAGGCGGTATCGAAATCGCCGCCGTATTCGAACAAATGCCTATCGGTGCTGGCCGCGAAGTAGAATTCAGTTTCAAGGAAAACACCCCTCCTTCCGGCTGTCATCCATACTGGGTACGCGTTACCCAGATCGACGGCGCAAAAGCCTGGGCCAGCCCCATCTACGTCACCGCCTGATTTACCGTACATCAAACCGCAGAGGCGAAATATCCAATCGCCTCTGCGTCCGTTTCCCCCAATACGTTCGAAACACAAGGAGAGTCACCCACCAATCCATGGACAATGCCGCCATCTCGAAACCCGACCGCCTCGTATCCCGGATTCCTTTTTTTTATGGCTGGCTCATGCTACCCATTGTCCTGGTCACGCAAATTGCCACCTCTCCGGGACAAACCTTCGGCATCTCCGTCTTCAACCCCTACCTGCGCGAAGCCCTCTCTCTTTCTCACAGTGAACTCAGTGGTGCCTACATGCTGGGCACCCTCCTCGCGGCCCTGCCCATGACGCTCGTGGGTGCGATCATGGACCGTTATGGCCCTCGCATCACCCTTAGCGCTGTTGTCCTTTTTTTTGGCGTTGCATGTTTTGCAATGTCACACGTCTCCGGCTTCCTGAGCCTCTTCGCCGTCTTCCTCTTCCTGCGCATGTTCGGGCAAGGCGCAATGGGCCTGCTGGCAATGAACACCCTCGCGATGTGGTTCAACCGCCGCCTGGGGTTTGCCAGCGGAATTTCCAGCCTGGGCATTACCATTGCCATGGCATTTGCACCGGCGGTCAGCTTGTGGCTCATCCGCATATACTCCTGGCGCACCGCCTACATCATTTTGGGCGTGGCCGTTTGGGCCGCCATGCTCCCCCTGCTGGCCATCTTCTTTCGCAACCGTCCCGAAGATGTCGGACAAATCCCGGATGGTCAACCTCGCAAAAAGAAAACGCCGCAGGAAATTTCTCCCACAGCGCATGCACAATCTGAACGCACCTTTACGCTTTCTGCCGCCCTGCGCACACGAGCTTATTGGATTATGGCCTCCTCTTCAGCCGCCTGGTCCATGGCAATTACCGGCATCACCTTCCACGTGGTTCAACTCTTCCTGGACAGCGGACTGACGGCAACCCACGCGGCGGCCATGTTCACCACCATGGCCATTTCCATGACCGCCGCACGCTTCTTCGGCGGCATCCTCGCAGATCGCCTGCCGCTTAACCTGTTGCTCGCCCTTGCTCAGGCTGGTATCGTGGGAGGCATCCTTGCACTTCTGAACCTCTCCACCGTACTCTCCGCCCAGTCCTTCGGTGTGGCAATAGGCCTCTCGCAGGGCTTGTTCATGTCCGTGGGCTCCACCCTCTGGGTTCGTTATTATGGTCGCCCGCACCTGGGGAAAATCCAGGGATCCCTCACCACGATCGGAGTAGCGGCATCCAGTATGGGGCCGTTCTTAATGGGATATGCCCACGATCACTTCGGCGGATTTTCTGAAATCCTCTGGGCCTTCCTGATCCTCTTCATACCCCTCTCCGCCCTTTCTCTGTTTGCTACGCCTCCTGCGCCTGTACCCCCCTCCAGAACATGCGCATAACCTGCGCCGGCACGCTTCTCGCAGTCGCTTCAAATCTAAAAAAATACCCCGGCCGAAATTGTCCGGGGTATTTCTCTGCTCCAGAAACGTTGGAACATCAGATCTCATCTGCAATGCTGAAAACCAGATCTTGTCTTCCATCATCAAATTTCAAAACAATCAACTCCAGGTCCGTTTGGGGTGTGGTTCGAGCGTTCTGAGCCTGAGCCAGTTTGTGTACCCGGTGAATCAGCTCTATTTGTTTTTGCCCCTCAATTTTTTCCCAAATCCTGGCCCTGATCACAAGCACGAGTTTGTCACCTGTGCACAAAATCTCTTGATACTCTTCCCCTTCAAAAACGGACTCCCCGGTCTTTTCATCTTCCAACGAGTAGAGCACATCGGAAAACCCTTCCAGGATGCCCTGTTTCGCCTGATCCCACGCGTCCAAACCTCCAGATTCACCTTCCTGGGTAGACCTTTTGATCGAAAACGAGGGCTTATCTTTCGAATCGAATGTTTCTTCCACCTCTAGCTTCTCGATCGTGTATTCTGGGAGGGTTTCTACCACACGGCTCGAGGATCTTTTCCCGGGTGTTGCGAACGCCTGTACATCTCCAAAATAGAGAAAGCTATACGTTCCCAGAAGCATCGCGACCAAAACGCCAGTTACCAGATAATACAAAAAAATAGAAATCCCAATACGCTTCACCGGATTTTCTGTAAAAAGCTCGGTTTCCAACGTAGCGGCAGCTTTGCGCCGCCCTGGCTCTTTCTTGGAGCCTTCCTGTTTTTTCATCTGTTTTTGGGGCAGGTTCTTCGTCGCCATCTTTACACCTCCGTACTCTTTTGGGTGAATCGGGGTGGGCCCGATCCTCCTCATTTTCCCTATGGGGAAACCAAGCACGTTCTATGCCGCGACTTGAAAGAGCACACAGAGAAACAACAAAATGGCAAGAGGCTACTTATACCTGAACACACCGGGGGCACATCTCAATCTCGGAGCCTGCCATCGTGTCCGAACAGGCTTCGTACACAACTCACCTGCCACCCGGAACATCATAAACCTATATAAAAATTTTATTTACAGTTTTCTTATGGATAACAGAAACAGTCAAGCAGAAACACACTCAAGCTACATCGCCCCTCCAGGCCCGTCTGTTGACTGCATGAACAAAAACGATCACACCTTTCCCGGCTCGTCTAAATTTTCTTTTTCATAACCCTTTTGCGTCTCTTTCACACCAGCCTCACCTGGCTGAAAAGAGCCGATCCATAACTTCGCCTAGCTGAAAAGAGCCAATCTATTCAATTTTGACTACCAGGTTCTTAGCCTTGACCCTCCGCATCGCACAGCAAGAGCCAAACACCCGTGCCTCAACCCTCTTTTTTGCCTCTCGCATAGACAAAATAGACCCAGATCAACAGTGGCGCGCCCTCACGCAGGAAATGGTTCCAGTAATCCTGGAGCTTATCAATATATGGCCTCCTGCCTCTGGGAAATCGCTCTTCCACATTCCGGATCAAAAGCTGAACCTGCCCCTCGCTGGTTCCCGCTGGCCACAACTGCCGGTCTACATAATCCCAAATAAAAAAGTGAGAAATATAATAGACGTGCGCGATATGTAGCAAAGAAAGCAGAAGCACCCCCGACAATATCCCCTTCAACCTGAGCCTACGATCCATGTTTGACGTAGCGCCAAAAAGAGCAATGAGCACAATCAGATTAAAGTGAATAGATATGCTGTTCAGAACCGGGAGTTGAATATCTCTCTTGAAACCGGGTGGCGGAAAAATATTCTGATAGAGAATCGATATTCCCCGATCTTCCGATATAAACTGCATATCGTGCCCAACCAGGCCAAAGACGGCATTCACCTCCAGAGAGAGAAAAGCGAAATAGACCCTGGAAAAGGGAACCCAGCAGGCATAAAGCAAAGCGGAGATCAGAACAAATTTAGCCAAAAATTGAAGCGCGTTTTTCATTTTCCACCACGTTGTTATGCCAGTATATCCAGACAAACATGGCAAACCCCAGGTTCGCGATGGCCATGATATAGACGTGGAATACCTCAATTTGCAACGGACTTATAACCGCTACCATCCCCATCATCACAACTCGCAAAACCCCAAACACAAAAAAAGCAGGAACACCAAGAACAAGACCGGCAAGTTTTTTGCTTATCGAAACTGGATAAGACAAAATACAGGCCATGTAAAGAGTGCTCGTAAACAAACCGGTGCACCCTTGAGTGACCCTGTAAGCGGTCATCCTCAACTGAAGAATACACGCGCCTGTGCCCACATCTGTCTGGACATCCGACTGGACGCCCAGACTTTTTAAAAGAAAAGATGCGGCCCGGGAAAGAGGTTCCACATAAATAAGGGTAATGACTGAAGAGTAATGGTCGAGGAAGAAAAAAAACATCATCGTGCAGCCAATAAAAGAGAGACCGAATTTGAGAATATCTCTAAAAGGCTCTCTAGAACCCGCCGCGTTGGCATACACCTGTTTTCTCCTGATCTTTTTTCTCAAAATGCCGATAATTCAAATAGAACATATCCAAACCCTTAATTCTTTCTCAAAAGATAACCGATGCCTGTAGAGAATCAAAACATTCATCTTTCAGCGATAAAAAAGGTAAACATGTCTGCGGTCTTTCCGACGAAAATTTTAATGGCGAAAACCCCAGACATCAAAGAATGCGTACATGCATTCAAAGTATTGGCCTCCTGCTTTCTGATGGGAACAGGGTTGGGTCTCCTGGGTGCCGTTCTGATTGCATGCGCCATACCTATACTTGCCTGTATGCCCCACCTCCCCCAGTAATCCCTCCTCTAATTTATCTTCGCTTGACTTCTCGTTCAAAAAAAAATAAAATACACACCTGGATTTTGTACAAGCACTCACCGAACCCTTCTTCCTGCTCAACTCGAATCGGAACACTACCCTGAGTGATGGCCATTCGTCCTTCCATTACACGCACAATCAGACACATTACCCGATATTTCCTGACAGGGCTTGTTACCTGTATGCTCTACCTGGGGGGAACGATCCAGGAAGGGTTTGCCCAGGATGCGGTAGAAGTGGCATTTGGAGGATTGGCTGGCATCACAACCGTTCAACCCAATACAGAAGTACAGCTTTATGTTGTGGAACTTCAGGAAGCCGCTGGAGGTCGAGACGCCGCGCTGAAAACTGCAGGAGCTGGAAATTCGGAAATCAGATTTTCAATCAGCGACCTGACTGCACCCACGGGCACTACGGTCGCAGATATCGCGGCCCTGAACTTCTACCGAAGCGTCGATGCCATTTTCAACGCCGGAGACGTATTGCAGAGTTCCATCGTCCCTGGAGCGCTGGGAAACCAGACGATCAGTTTTACCGGTCCCCCCATCGCATCTCCGGACATTCCGGATGCCCCCGGTTCAATCTTCTTCATCGTCACCGCAACCATTTCGGCTGCGGCCGTACCCGGCCATGCATTTCGTTTTGGCGTGCCAGGTGGCCACATCGATGTGCGAGATCCGCCGCCGCCCGGGCCAGCGGTCATCTACACACTCGGAACCCTGATCGCTGCGAACGACGCAAATCATATCCTGATTC
>JAQCGA010000098.1 GCA_027619145.1 bacterium
TTCACCCACACCAGCCCAGAAAACTCATGTATCGTTTCTTTTACCGTTCGCACTTCTAGATACACCGGCAGTTTCCTCCAACCGCATTGGAATCACAAGCGTAAACGTTGTCCCTTTCCCTACCGCACTATCCACCAGAATCTCTCCACCATGCTCTTGCACAATACCATAACTGATAGACAACCCCAGTCCAGTACCTTCGCCCACATCTTTGGTCGTGAAAAATGGCTCGAAAATATGCTCCAGGTCTTGTGGCCGAATCCCTGAACCCGTGTCTTGAAACTCAATCCGAACCCGGTCTTCTTCCAGATGGGTCCGAATGAAAATTTCACCTTCCTCCTCGATTGCATCAGACGCATTGGTCAGCAAATTCATAAACACCTGGTTGAGCTGGCCTGCATAACATTCCACAGGTGGCAGGTCTGCGTATTCCTTCTTTATCTGAATACGATCTTTGAACTGGTGTTCCAACAGCGCCAGCGTTGTGTCGATCCCTTCATGAATATCCACAACTTTACGGTCCGCCTCATCCAGGCGAGAAAACGTGCGCAAACCCAACACAATCCGCTTGATGCGATCCGCTCCGCCGGCACAGCTTGCAATTAGCCGCCCCAGGGTTTCAAACACCTTTTCCCTGCGCGCAACAACCTCCGGGGAAACACCGTGGCACAACTCCCGCAATTCTCCCACATACCGCCGCAAATGATCCATATTTGCATAAATAAACCCAATCGGATTGTTCAACTCATGCGCCACACCAGCCACCAGCCGACCCAGCCCGGCCATCTTTTCGCTATGTACCATTTGCACCTGAGCTGTCTTCAATTCTTTCAACGTGTCCTGAAGTTCTACATTGGTCTGAAACAGTTTCCTGTTGGCATCCGAAATTGCGCCGTTGGATTCCTCCAGCCGCCGCCCGCGTTGGATCAAGCGCGTCGCCTGTAAGGCAATTAAACCGACGGCAACACACAACGCCGCCCACAGCCCAATCCGTTCGTACGGCAGGTGCACATTCAGCGCCATTCGGGCCGGAGCTTCTGAATACACCAGATCCCGGTCCACTGCTTCTACCTCAAAGGTATACCCCCCAACAGGCAAATCCTCATACTCTACACGCTGTTTACGCGTGATACGCCAGGTATCATCGTACCCCTTTAACCGGTACCGAAACACCATTCCACCTGGACGGGTTTTAAAACTCATTCCTCTGAATTCGAATGTGGTTAACCCTACCGCAGAGGAAATCGAAAACGCAGACACATTCTCAAACCGCCTGTTAAACCGACGGTTGGCCACCACCGCCGTAATGGACACCCGGGGCGGCGAAGGCGCAGGGGGTCGGTACCGCGTAATCCCGTTGTGCGTACCAAACCAGAAATCGCCTTCCCGATCCTGTAACACCACCCGTACGCCATTATCCGACAAGCCATCCTGCTTCATCAGGGTCTGAAATACCTGGCCGTCGAACCGGCTTACACCTGCCTGCCACAACCCGAACCAGTACTGCCCCTTTTGATCCTGGAGCCCCCAGTACACTTCATTGTGCGCCAGGCCGTCTTCCGTGTTATACACTTTCCAATCTTGCCCATCGAACCGACCCATACCACCGCCGAAGGAAGCAAACCACAGGTCTCCCTCCCGATCCTGGAAAATAGACCGAACCTGGTTCCCCTGAAACGCCACAGGGGTATCCTGGTTAAAAAATTTGCGCCCATCAAACCGACCCACGCCTCCGGTAGACCCGAACCACAGATCTCCCTCCCGGTCCTGATAGATAGACCGTACGTTATTCGACGGCAGGCCGTCTGCGGTACTGTACGTGCGCCACTCGCGGCCGTCAAACCGGCTTATCCCATTCCCGCTGGTGCCAAACCAGAACACGCCTTCTCGGTCTTGAAAAATGGCCAACACGCTGTTGCCAACCAGACCATTCGATGTATCATACACAGTCCAGGACTTGCCGTCGAACCGGGCCACACCCCCAACATCTTTTTCTCCGCCCGTACCGAACCACAGGCTCCCCTCTCGATCCTCAAATATGGACATGACAAACCCACTCGGCAGACCGTCTTTTTCTGTGAACGTAGTCAGTTTTTCTCCATCGTACCGGCTCACACCGCCTTCAGTTCCAAACCACAAATTCCCTTCCCGATCTTCCAGCATCGAACGCACGCTGTTGTCCGTCAGGCCGTTCTCTTTTGTAAATACCGTAAATACGCGCGGTTCGTACCGGCTTACGCCACCTCCACTGGTACCAAACCAGAGATTCCCTTCCCGGTCTTCAAAAATACCTGTCGCAAAATTGTGCGCCAGGCCGTCTTCTGTTGTGAACGTCTTCCATTTTTTTCCGTCATACCGGCTCACCCCGCCTGGTGTACAGAACCAGAAATTTTCATCCCGATCCTGATACACAAAGAGTACCTCGTCACGTACCAGGCCATCTGCTGTTGTAAACGTCTTCCATTCTTTCCCGTCATAACAGCTTACACCAGTACCCCAGGTACTAAACCACAGGTTTCCTTTATGATCTTGAAACATGGAGATTACAGGCGCACGCTCCCTGCCCTCGGGTGCGGTAAATACTTTCCACTCCTTCCCATTATACCGGCTTACCCCACCCGGCGTACTGAACCAGAGATTTCCATCCCGGTCTTCCAGTAGCGAAAATACCTGATTGGACGCCAGACCGTCCGCTGTCGTAAATGTCTTCCACTCCCTCCCATCATACCGGCTGGCACCATTGGAAGTGCCGAACCACAAATTCCCATTCCGGTCCTGAAGAATATCCGCTACGCTGTTGTCAGCCAGACCGTCCGCTGTCGTAAACGTCTTCCATTCCTCACCATCGTACCGGCTCACGCCCTTGCCTTCGGTGCCGGAAGCCGTGCCCGTGCGACTGCTGGTGCCAAACCACAGGTTGCCCGTGCGGTCCAGCTCAATGGCGCTAACAGCATTGTCCGCCAGCCCTTCAACCCCGGTGAACGTTTCAAAAACCTGTCCATCGTACCGGCTCACGCCTGCACGAGTTCCAAACCATATGTATCCGTCTTTATCCTGACAAATAGAACTGACACTTCCGCTGGGCAGACCATCCATAACGCTGTACGTGTGCCACCGGCCCGTTCCGCCATGGGCATCAACAGCGCGACCCAAACCGACGGGAATCACCTTCCCGGACACGCCAGATGCCGTGTAAATACCAAAATGTATCGGAATCAAGCTATCCGGTTGCGTGGAGCCAAAAACGGTCCCCAGTTGCCGCAACGTATTGCGTAACTCTGTACTTTTCCGCATCGCATCCAGCGTCTGTGCTACCCGCGACGGCGAATCGAACTCGAACAGCCTGCTGAACACACTGTCCGGGGTTACCCTACCCTGTTGCAGGGATTCGACCAGGCCAAAGGTATTCACAAAAGGAGTAAGTTTTTCTCCGTACATCGCTTCGAATTCATCTACCCGTTCCGGCGGCACAATAAAAGAAAGCCGTGCAAGCGTTGAAACACCGGATGTTTGGGCCTCACTCTGGCTACTGCAAGCAATAAGAAACAGCATCAGAAAACGTAGAATCCGCCAAACCCGGTCTGAGAACACGTCCATAGATCGAACCTCTGAGGGGTAAATGGGTCAATTATCTCTAAGTAAAGACTCCTCGCAGGCGGCTGTGGTTTCGTATTTTTTGTACTCAAAAACAAACGGGGCACACCCCGTAAGAGATGTGCCCCACCAGATTCTTACACCATACGCCTGCGAAAGATCAGGCCTCCTGGATTCTACGAGCCGCCCACCACGCCTGGAAATCCATCGCCAGGCTCAAAAACGTGGGCACCAGGAACAGCGTGAACACCGTAGAAACCATCAACCCACCAATCACCACACTACCCAAACCCCGGTAAAGTTCCGAACCCGCCCCCGGGAATAATATCAGGGGAAGCATTCCAAACACGCTGGTAATCACCGACATGAAAATCGGCCGTACCCGGCTGGCCACTGCATCCCGAATTGCCTTTGGGGGACCCAGATCCGTTTCTCGAAGGTTGTTCAGGGTCTGGTGCACAATAAGAATCGCGTTATTGACCACCACCCCAATCAAAATCACAAACCCCAGCATAGTTAACACATCCAGGGCCTGGAAGCTGATCAAAAGATTCATCATAAACAATCCCAGAATACCGCCAGCAGCAGCCGGTGGTACGCTGAGCATAATTACGAATGGATACAGAAAACTCTCGAACAAGGAAGACATGAGCAGGTAGGTAATTACCAGGGCGAGAATCAAGTTCCATTTCATCACATCCCGCGTGCGCTTTAAATCATCTGCCGTGCCAGAAAGCTGAATATCGTACGGTGGAGCCAGTTCACCCGAGTCAATCATTGGCTGCACAATCTGTTGCTGAATATTGTCCATGGCTGTTTCCAGCGGCAGGGTTTCCGGAGGGTAGATTTGAATGGTAATCGCCCGCCTGCGATTAATATGATTTACCTGTTCCGGGCCTGTTGTCACCTTTATCTCTGCGACAGAGTGAATCGGGACCAACTGGCCACCCGGTGTGTAGATTTGCAAATTTCCAATATCCTGTGTGCGGAACCAGTCTTCCGCGCCCTTAATGGTCAGGTCAATCTCTTTTCCTTCGAACTGGTACCCGTCTACCAGCGCCCCGTCCATCAACACATTCACCGCCCCGCCAATCTCCCGGGCAGAAAGCCCCAACTGTGCCGCACGAACACGGTCCGGCACAATACGCACCTCGGGATTCCCCAGATCCAAACTGGGAATAGGACGGGCCTGCGCCCCAGGCACTACACCCATCACCTGCCCGAATATACGCCCCCCCAACCCCACAAGACGGTTCAGGTCCGGCCCTGTAATTTCCAGGTCTATCGCCCGTCCACTCCCTCCTCCACGCTGAAACAAACTTGCCTGCCGCACAATCGCAATCATGCCAGGCACACCGAACAAGGGCCCCTGGATCACCGGGATCAGGTCCCGCACTTCCGCTTCATCCTTTGAAACCACGCCCATAAACGCACTTCGTCCGAATGCCACAAAAAACATCCGATCTACCAGCGGCCCTTCCAGGGCTTTGGCTTCTGGACTACCCGGCTTCGCTTCCCAGCGCGGGCGCAACACACCCTCTATCTGCTGGCCCACCTCAATCAACTCATCCAGGTTATATCCCGGTGGCGGTAGCAAAATGCTAAAAATCATGTTCCGGTTGCCCGTGGGCAAATATTCCGCTTTGGGCAAAAGACCCCAGGCCGCAATCAGAGAAGCCCCAATGAGCACCGCCACAACCAGCAAACGCATGGCTGTGTTGCCGCTGATACGGTACACACTTTCGGATACAAACCCACGAACCCGATTCCCGATTGCGTCCAGGAAAGACCGTGTACCCGCCTTTACATCCGTATCTTCTCGTACCTCACCAATCATCTTATTGGACATTGCTGGAATGACTGTAATAGACACCAGCAAGCTCAGGCTTACCGAGCAGGACACCGCAATCGCGATGTCCCGGAACAACTGGCCGGCCTCGTCTTCTACAAATATAATCGGCAAGAAAATGGCCACCGTAGTCAATGTGCTGGCCAGCATGGCACCCCACACCTCTGCAGCACCATCATAGGCGGCGTTAAACCGGGATTTTCCCATCTGACGATGACGGAATATATTTTCCAGGGCAACAATGGCGTTGTCCACAACCATACCCACAGAAAAGCTGATCCCGGCCAGGCTGATCACATTGATATTGCGGCCCAGGAGCGACATGGCCAGAAACGTTCCTACCATCGAAATCGGAATGGCGGTTGTAATGATCAACACACTGCTAAAACTGCGTAAAAACAACAGCAGTACACCAATAGCCAGAAGACCGCCCACCACAATATTGCTGCGCACCAGCCCAATCGCACTGGTAATATAGGTCGTCTCGTCATATACTTGCTGTAAATAGAGGTTTTCTCTGGCCAGTGGACCTTCGTTCAACTCGGCAATGGTCTTCTGGACACCCGCCATCACTTCCAGCACGTTCGCCCCGGTTTCCCGTGTGGCGTTAACCGCAATGGCCGTATGTCCTTTTACCCGCACAGTTGCGGTGGCTTGTTTGTACCCCAGTTCAACCCGGGCAATATCTCCTACTCGCACATGCGCACCATTGTTGGACCGAACAACTACCTCTTCCACTTCCGAAGGCCGCACGTACTGACCCACAGTCCGTACAATGTACCGACGTTTGCCTTCGTCAAAGGCTCCCGCACTAATATTTACGTTCTCACGTGTAATCGCCGCCGCCATCTCGGCCACCGTAATCCGGTGCGCCGCCATTGCGTCCGGGTCTACAATGACCTGAAGTTCCCGCTCAAACCCACCATACACATTGCTCTGAGCCACCCCGGGCACACGTTCCAGGGCCGTCTCAATTACGTCTTCAACAAAATTTCGGTACAGCTCAACATCCACTTTATCTTCGTATCCAGGCTTGGCATCCAGAATCAGCCAGGCAATCGCATTGGTATTGGCCGCACTGGCACTGCTTAAGACGGGGCGCTCCGCATCCGGTGGGTACCCGGTCACCTGGTTCAGTTTATTCGACACCTTCAACAACAAAGCGTCCGGATCCGCGCCCACGTTGAATTCCAGCGTAATTGCACCACGGCTATCCGAACTCTCGCTGGTCATTTCTACCAGCCCTTCAACCGTATCCAGTTGCTCTTCCTGACGTTGTACAATTTCTTGCTCTACTTCCTCTGGGCTTGCCCCCGGCCAAATCGTGGTCACCGTTACAATAGGTCGGTCTACATTGGGGGTGAGCTGGATAGGAATGCGGAAAAGCGCAATCAATCCAAACAGCACCAGGAATAAAACACCGACCGCTACACTGACCGGCCGGTTAATAGAAGAATTGATCAATTTCATAAATAAGAGTACCTGTTGATCCCGCTTATAAATCCGGGTTTAACTGCTCCAGATTTTCCCTGACCCCTGACCCCTACTGCTGCTTCCGAATCACCTTAATCTCCTGCCCGTCCTGCAACCGCTCATTGCCACGAACAATTGCCATATCTCCTGCCGTTATGTCTCCTGTAACCGCAACGTACCCCTGATAGGCAAGCCCGGATTCAACCCGATGCCGCACGGCCTTGCCATCAACAGCCAGAAAAACAACGTGCCCATCCGGCGCATTGACCACCGCATCTTTATGGACCAGGAGACTCGCTTTCGATTCCTCAATAATAAATCGAACCCGTGCAGCCATATGGCTACGAATGCGCCCGTCTGGATTCATCACTTCCACCGCCACAGGGAATGTGTGGGAATCTGCATACCCTTCCGCCAGAACCGCAACAATCTTCCCCGGGATCGCTACACTTCCCAGCGCATCCAGAAATACATCTGCAGTTCCTCCCAGTTGAATCCGGTCCACTTGACGTTCGGGAACATTTACATACACCCGCACCGTATCCGTGGAAATCAATTGTGCAATCTCGTCACCCTGCCCAACCCATTCACCTACCTCTGTCATCGTCTGTACAATATGCCCTGAAAAAGGAGCCACAACCTTCAATGCCTTCAGGCGACTCTCCAGGTCCTGGAGCTTTGCGCGTGCTCTTGCAAGCTGGTACGCGGAATTCCGCAGGTCCTGTTCAGAAACCGCTTCCTTTTTCAGCAATTTTTCACTCTGGGTATAATTGAATAATTGTAACGCCACATCTGCCCGAGCCTCCACCAGGTCGGCCAGAAGCTGGTCGTTATTCAGCCGAAAAAGTACATCGTTCTGGCGCACCGCCTGCCCGGCCTCTTTGTACCGCTTTATCACCAGGCCGTCCGTTTCACTGGCAATCAGGCTACTGCGGCGCGGCTGTACCATACCTACCAGTACAATCTCGTTACGTACGTTCTTCTTTATCACATCCGCAACAATCACTGGCGCAGGCGGCCGCTCCTGCCCCGTTGCCACCGACACACAAACCAGACACAACACCACGCCACTCATCCAGCGAATCATTTTGCTCATATATAAATCATCCTGTCTATGTTCCAACAACGCAAATCCACCCTATTCATCCGCCACGATCTGTCTTTGTTTTTCCCTTTGCGTCTTTGCGACTTTGCGCGAAACGCCTTTTATTTTTCGTCTCCCTCTCCCAAAACCCCCACAGCCATCTCCAAATTCACCAACGCCATCGCCCGGTTGTGCTGCCCGCGCACATATTGAAACTCCATCTGTTGCAAAACCAGTTGTGCATCCAGAACTTCCAGTTGCGTGCCCACCCCATTGGCATATCGAGATTCAGCAATGGCCAACCCCTGCTGGGCCTGCGAAACCACCAGGGCTTCCGCATCTAGCTTTTCCAGTGTCACCCGCAGGTCCAGCCACGCCTGCCGGATTTCCAGGCGAACTTCACGCCCCAGCTCCTGGGCTTCCAACTCCGCCCGGCGAAAATCTGCCCGGGCCTGGGACACCTGTGCCCGGGTCCGGAAACCGTCAAAAAGAGGAATCTGAATCGAAATCCCGGTCGCCCAGCTCTGGCGAAAATCATCCTTCTTAAAATCCAACTCATTGTTTTGAGCCTGCAACCGCCCACTTGCCACCAGATCGACCGAGGGCCGCGACGACGCCTGCTGAATCCGCACGTTTTGCTCACGCATCCGAACCTGTCGGTCCATCTGACGCGTTTCCGGACGGGATGCCAGCCCGGTTTGAATCAAATTTTCCACCTGGGCTACTTCCAGGTCTGTGCGATCTCGGAAGCCACCACGAACATCCACCGATTGCTCAGAATCCAGGCCAATTGCATCCTTGAAATTCAGCCTGGCCACCACCAGACCATTTTCTGCCTGGATTGAATCTGGACGCAAAGAAGAAACCTGAACTTCAGCCCGCAATACTTCGTAGTTCGACACCCGGCCAGCCTCGTGCAACCGTCGTACCTGGCGCAGATTTGCTTGTGCCCGTTTTAATGCCAGCTTGCTCACACGCACCAGGTCCCGGGCCAACAAGACATTATAAAATGCACCCTCTACACTTGCTCGAACCCGCTGGTTTACGGCTCGAACCTGCTCATTGGAATATTCCGCAAACAGTTTCGCCACCTTCAACCCTGCCCCTATTTTTCCGCTTGCAAACAGCGGCTGACGCAGGCTGAGCACCCCATCAATATTGTTTTTACTACCAATGGTTACAGACTGACGCCCCGTGGGTGTATCAAACACAGTAGATGGCAGCTTCCAGTTCCGGTTATAGTCAACCGAGAGATCGAGTTGTGGCAACGCATCTGCTACAGCTTCCCGCACCTGTTCGCGGGACTTTACCAGATCTTCCCGGGCCATGCGAAGCACTTCGTTCTTCTCCAGAGCCATCTGGATTCCCTCTTCCAACGTCAGAACCCGGGGCTCCTGGCAATCCGCCTGCGATGTAATCGAAACGCTCCAGGCAACAAAAGCAAGCCACACAATCAGTCTTCTTTTCATAAAATTCATAGAGTCAAACACTTATCGAATAGGAGTGAAAAACAATAGAGAGCCAGAAGCTCCGGCTTGAATGTCCACTCAATATACTGGAAAGTCGAAAAACCGTCAAGAAAGCAGAACCGAAACCCCGTAGATCCCGCTCTCTTGTGGTGTTCTTATACGCTCAGGATACAGGGGTCGGACGCACAAAAGAATAGATATGTTTCACCAATTCTTCAAATCAATCCCCACAACCGCTTGCGCATCTCGCTCCAGCCCTCATAAGAGTCCGCAAATACCTGCTTTACCGCATCCACATCCCGCTTGCGTCCACCCGGTGGGAAATAGTTCCACCCCATGGCCCTACGTGGACCGGCCGCCGTTTTCATCCCGGTTGCATGCCAGCAACTGGGCGTCCATACCAGCGTCCACCGGGGGTCCAGGATCACTTCCACTTCGTGCGGGTGATGCGTATACCAGTCTTGGGGGAAAACGTCGTGCTGACCCGTGGCCAGTTCCAACTGCGCCAGTTCTTCCTTTACCTCCACGGGCTGCCGCAGATGGCTCCCCGGCAGAACCCGCAACGGCCCATTGCTTGCATCGTGCCGGTCCAGCGCCGTCCG
>JAQCGA010000099.1 GCA_027619145.1 bacterium
GGGGGTAAATCGAAACACGGGTAGAAATAGGATGTGGTATTGATATAACGTCCACCGCACGGGGGTAAACCCCCGTGCTACGATTAGAAAGTCCACTGAAAGCGGACTAACAGCCCGGTTTGCCCGGGGTTTTTATGCAGAGCGAGGAGATTCATCTCCTCGCGGCTTTCAGATAAAGGAGAACTAAAGATGAAATCAATAGCGGTGTTTGTGCTGGGTTGCCTGCTTCTGCTACCGGTCATTGGATTTGCCGATGAAGCATTCGACCGACAACGAATGCAGCGGGACCTGGAGATTATGGAGGCGGTGCTGGGTAAGCTGTTGCAGCAAGACAATATGCATTTGGGTGGAGGTGAAGACCGGAAGGTTCGCGGGCTGTACTGTGAAGGATATGGGGTGCTGTTTCTGGTGGAGCAGGGTTTCAACTGGGTTGGAAACCCGGGGCGGTACGTGGTGAAATTTGGCACGTCAGAGAAGGACGAAATGGTGAATGTACACCGGAATGTGACAGCATCGCTACCGGATGGGGAATCTGTAGAGGAAGAGGAAAAGGTTCGGACGGAAGATTTGAAGAACCGGTTAACAGAGTTTCTGGGGACCTATGCGGATGCGGTTGGGCAATTGAAAGAGTCGGATCGGATTACGGTTTTGACGGAGTGGGGTGGACTTTCGAGTATTTTTGCAAAAAATGGCCTGGAACGATATGTGGTGAAGGTTGGAAAGTCTGAGACATCGGATGAAGATACGGTCAGGATTGCATTTGAAGAGAAGCTGGAGTCGGTGATTGATGAGGAAGAGGTAGATGTGGTACGGCACCGTATTGGTCCCAGAAGTGGGGTAGGTATGGGACACCTGGCAGTTCTGGCGGGACGGCTCCACGGTTTGCACGAAGGGCGTGGAGGGCGAGGTGGCAGATTTGAGGCAACGGTGAAGCGGAGCGATGTGACGGCGTACAGGAAGGGGAGCCTGAGCAAGGAAGCGTTTCAGGGGCGTATTTTGTTTCGGGAGCAAGAACAGAACGAGGACGACAAAAAGAGAATTGAGATTATGTCCGGTATTTTGGAGAAGTCACTGGGTAGCGAAGAGCCTGTGCTGGAGACCCGATTCCGCCTGGAGATGCAGGCTTCCGGAATGTACCACGAGGGCGTGGGGGCAATCTTTTTTGTGCGGTCGGGGTCTGGCGTGAACGTTTATTATTCGACGAGGGAAAAGAATGAAGAAAAAGATTTACATTTTCAGGGCCGAATTCGGGATAACCTGGTGGAAGTGCTGGCGGTTTACGGGCATACGCTTCGGTCGTTGAAGCCTTCCGAGCAGATTGTGGTGCAGATGGAATTCAACGACCAGTGGAATAAAGGGCTTCCTTCGCGAATGACGGTGAAGGCGCGGAAGAAAGATGTGGATGCGTATAACAAGGGAACGATGGATCTGGAGGCATTCCGGCGGCAGGTGGAGGTTTTGTCGATGTAGGCGAGTAAATGGGGGAAGGAAAAAGGGCCAACAGCAAAAGCTGTCGGCCCTTTCGTTTTTTGAAATTAGGAGATCACGTGAGATATTGGCCGGGATATCACCTTCGAACATGTCAATTGTAGGGGCGAGGCACGCCTCGCCCTGGCGTTTCATAACCCGTTGCAGGCGGGGGCGGGGGGACCCCGCCCCTACCCAATGTGAAAAACGCCTGGAATTTGGGCCTTTACGGTATTCAGGGAGGCGTGAAATTGAGGAAGCCTGGATCGGACAGGGTTTTTAGAAAGGCGATCAGGGCTTCTTTTTCTGCCTGTGTGAGGTTGAGCTTTCGGGCGTTTTGCATCAGGGGGTCCAGGGTGGCGGAAGGCTGGACGCTGTGGTCGTAGAATTCGATGACGTCTTCCAGGGTCTGGAAACGGCCGTCGTGCATATAGGGGGCTGTGTATTCCACGTTTCGCAAGGTGGGCACTTTGAACTGGCCCAGGTGAAATTCATTTTCGGTTACGGCCGCCAGGCCGGAGTCTGCTACGGTGGATTGCAGTCCGTTGTTGTGGAAGCGGTTGTCCGTGAACATGCCCGGGATATGGCAGTGGAAACATTCTGATTTTTCGGAGGAGAAGATATCGAAGCCTTGTTTTTCCTGGGGAGTGAATGTTGCCTGTCCGGCCTGGATGCGATCCCATTTGGCGTTGGCAGAGATGAGGGTACGTTCGAACTGGGCAATGGCTTTTACCGCGAGATCTGAGGTGATGGGTACATCGCCGAAGGCCTGTTTGAAGAGGTCAGGGTATGCAGGGTGACGTTTGAGTTTTTCTATGACGTTTTCCCAAGTTTCACCCATTTCAACTTTGTCTTCAACCGGTAGAAGCGCCTGGGCTTCCAGGCTTTCCGCTCTGCCATCCCAGAAGAGTGCAGGCATCCAGGCCACATTCATCAACGGCATGGAGTTGCGTCTTGTGAAGCCGGCCACGCCTTTGCTGAAGGTGTTGGGATCGGTAAATGCAAATTGGAAGTTGTGGCAACTGGCACAGGCTTTGGTGCTGTCTACGGAGAGGATGGGGTCGAAGAAAAGTTTTTTGCCCAGTTCGATTCCCTCAAGGGTCATTGGGTTGTTTGCAGGAATGGGTGGTTCTGAGAATCTGGGCGGGGTCTGAAGTTGGAAGGGAGTGTGTCCGGTGCCTCCAGAGTTGTTTCCGCCAGAGGAAGAGCCGTTCCCGTCTGGGGGAGAGGTTCCTGGTCCGCCCATGGGATCTTTGCCGCATCCGCTGAGCATTGTGAGTACAAGGATGAACGTCCCAATTGTGTTTCTTCGCATAACGAATCAATTTCCCGTGATGGCTCCGATGGTGAATACGTCGGTGCCGTTTGCTTTCAGCACGGTTTGTGCTCCCGCGTTGTCCATGATCATGCCCGGGTAGTTCTGGAAGTCATACGTGTTGGGGGTGGTGAACCACCGTTCGATGTTCATGAAAACCTGGATTGCGACATCGTCTCCGTTTAATCCGACGTCCAGGCCCAGGGGTACCCGGAATGAGTAGTCGTTGCCCATGGTGGGGCCCATGTGGACGAGGAAACTGGAAGAACCATCGTGGAGTCCTTCCAGCCGCATGTAGTGGTATCCGCCGCCCATCTGTGTAGGCCAGGCCATGTTGTTGTAGGCCGTTGTGTTGGGAAGCGCACCGGTCTGATTGGATGCAGCGGGGATGCCGAAGTTGAAGCGAAGTTCTGTATAACGGCCGCCTGGAATGTTGCTGGAGAGGAAGGTACGCGTTGTATTGTCTGCCGCATCACGATAATGGTTTGCACGCATCTGAACAACGTCTCCATCTGTAGAGACCAGGGCGAAGTCTGTGAGAATATATTCCAGGCGGGTGATGCTGTATTGGTTGCCTGCTGCGTTGATGTACTGCCCGGAGTTGAGTGCGAGTGGCACGCCGCTGACTGCGTGGTCCAGGAAGATTGTGATGCTGCCTGGTTTTGGGTCGTCTGAGCCGCATCCGGACAGGCCAAAGGCCAGGGTAAGGATGATCAGAAAGGGAGTTGGTTTGAATTTTCGGATGAAGAATTGACGGATCATTGTGCGATATTCCTTCTTTTCGAATTCCAGTGGCGGGGACCGCTGAAAAAACGGTGGGATACAGATATCCAGTTCAAAACGGGAGGAAGTTTTGAACCGAGATGCTCCCGGCTCTATTACATGAAGGTTTTCCGATGTGGTTCTTCAAGCGATAAGCGCTGTTCTGGCCGGATCCCTGTATGAACGTTTGAACGGCACGAATCGTTCCCAATTCGCGTGTTTTTAAGATCTGCGTTAGAGTTTCTTTTCTGTCAGTCCCTCTTTTGAGATGCGGATGAGCGTTTTGCCTTCATAGGAGACTTCGCCACCGTCCACGACGGATACGGATACAGGCTTTTTGCCTTTGAAGGAGAGGATGCAGACTTTGCCTTTGAAACGCAGGCCGTTGCATTCAACGATTTGATCACCTGAGCCGTAAACGACCAGGTCGGTTTGATTGCCGCGCTCAACCCGAACGCCCCGGGCGTCTTCCGGGAGGGCTTTGGCACCGTTGAGGGTTGCTGGCAGGCGGGTCGTTTTCACGTTGCCTGGTTTTGTCTTAAAGGGAACGAGCGCTACGTCGTAGACAACTGCGTTTTCCCCTTCGCGGTTGATCCATTTCTGCAAACCAATCCAGTAGCGGTTGGGATGGTTGAGGGGAACCTTGTCTTTGGCTTCGTAGGAGGTTCCCTGACGCACATACCGGATTTCAGAGGATTTTGCGGGCACGACCTGGACGCCGGGTGCGCCTGTGGTGATGGATTGGGTTTTACCCGCTTTCCACTTAAAAGGAGAGTGGAGGTACCAGGTGTAGCTGTGGTGTTTTCTTTGTTCTTGGACCGTGTCTGAGACCAGGAAGTAATCTGGTTTAAGAAAGGTGACGCGGCGTTCGATGGTTACGCCAAACTGCTTTTCGTATCCCTGGTGAGATGCGGCGAAATAGTCTACATGATTGCCGGATGCCCAGGTGACGTTTTCTCCCTGGTTGTGAACGCGGTCCATGGGGGTGTCATTGACAACAACCTGGTTGTGGGCCTGGGGAGAGCGGAAATAGGCGTCCAGAGGGTTGTCGTACGGTCCCCAGCGGTTGGTTTCGATGGCAACGGGTGCGCCGTACGCGTACATCCCAAAGTCCAGCAGGTCGTTGTGTGTATGGCCGCCGCCCCAGGGGCCGTAGTTAATGATCATGTAAAGTGCTTTTGCATCCCAGCCGGAGCGCATGGTTGCGAAGCCGGAAGGACGTTGATCTGTGGATGTGAATCCGGGGTTCTGGGGGCGGATTCCGTTGACGGACTTGATCCGGTCTCGGACGGGCCAGAGGTAGCGGCCGTTGCCGGTGAATTCTGTACCTCTGCGGAAGATGGAGTCCTGTTTTCCGAATCCGCCATCGTTGAAGCCCTGCGATTCGCCAAGGGGCGTGGTGGTGGCAAGGAACCAGTCGTACATTCGCTCGATGTAGTTCTGGAGGTTGGCGGAGGTTTTGATATGGGGGTTCTCTTTGGCAAGCAGGTGAAGATCTTCGCTGATTCGGGTACACCAGGAGCCGTACCCGGAGGAGCGTTCGTGGTGACAACCGTCGTCGTAAAAATCTTGAGCTACGTGTTCTTCCAGACGCTGGACCCCAATGCGCGTCCAGTCTTTGGATTCTTTGAATTCGGGAAACGTTCCACCGGTGTACACCAGGGCCCAGGATCCACACATTTGCCAGTTGCCGCTCCGATAGCCTCCGCTGGTTTCAAGCAGGTAGAGCCAGCGAGAGCCGCCCAGGAGGGTTTTGAGCATGCGTTCGTGTGTTTTCCAGGAGAGGAGTCCGGTGTTGCGGTAGGCAAAGTAGTGGTCAAGGAGGCGAGGGTTACGGCCGCCCACACCGAGTTCGTAGAAGATGACGTCCAGGTTGGGGCGGGGGTTGTCAATGGTGTGGCGTTGTTCGTACCACTGGTTGAAGAGGTCGTCGAAGCATTCCACGTACCGGGTGTCTCCGGTTTGTCCAAAAGCGGTTCGGAGACAGTCCATCCATGCCAGATAATGCGTGCCGTATTTTCCGGAGTCGCCCCAGTCTGCATTGAAGTCCACTTTTTTACCAAATTTGAAGTTGTGGGTGTGCCAGCCCTGGATTTCGTGCGCGACCACGCGTTCGGCTTCGCGGATGACATTCGGGTCCGGTTTGTTGCCGGTGGGAGCGGCCATATTGAGCGGTTTTTTTCGAGTTGCGAAGTACTCGCCCCAGGCAGTATAGGCCTCTTTCCAGCGGCCGGCGCTGGCGGCGTCTCGCACGGATTTGAGTGCAGACCCGCTGAGATCGAGCGCGGCGAAGAGGTTTTTGTTGGAGATGAAGAGCATTTTGGAACGGCTAATTTTTGTGGGCATATCGGTTCTCCTTCCGGAGGGTTGTGGGCGCGTGTTTGAAGGTCTGGATCAGGGAACAGGTATGTACTTTACAGATAGGTTCGTCAAGGGGAAACCGGAGGGGTAGCATAAAAAGAAACCGGGATCGGTGAGTGTCCTATGTAGCTCCTCCGTCGATCCCGGTTTTGTTGTTCTGTACGGTGCGTTTGGGTCAGGTTTTTGATTCGCTCTGCCAGACGGTGCGGCCCACGAAGAACGGGCCGAGAGATTGCACATACGTGGCCGTCTGCTGGGTTTTTCGCATTTCCTGTACCACGCGGGAAAGCGGATAGAGTTCTGCGCCCAGCAGGCCAATGACGAAGTCGTTGTCGTCCCGGTCCAGTCCGTAACAGGCCAGGCGGATGTCCTGGGCATAACCAGATTCGGCGTAGGTGCGGCCAATTCGGGCGTGTTCACCCAGAATTTTGCGCAGGTCGTCGCCTTCGAGCAGGCCGAACTCGGCTTTACGGCGCAGGGGGTACCAGATGGCCCATTTGCAGTCGGGGCCGAGCAGTTTGCGGCGCGGTTTATGTAGCAGAGTGTCTTCCAGGTCGGGTTCGTACCCGTGTGCGTAGGTGCGGCCGATCATGGTGAAGTCTGCGTTGCGTTGCAGGCCGGAAAAGGCAGCGTGGCTGAAGAGGCAACGGGCTTCTCGCACGAAGACATCGGGCGATTCTGCCATGGTGACAACGCCGACACCAGCGGGGTTGTTCATGTCCGCATATAAGACCGTATCCAGGCCGCTTGCCTTCAGAGGCTCGATGAGGGGCGTTGGGTCCGGGCAGTTGTCGAAAACATGGAGTTGCATGTAAAGACGCCGATCGCTGAGCTGGGGCTGGCCGTCTATGTCTTTGCCTCTTTCCCTGAGGTCCAGGGTTTCTTCGTCTTTTTTTGGATGCATCATGGGCTATCGCTTGTCTGGAAGATGGAGGGTTTGGGCTCCAGTTTCGAGCCGGGAATGATGAATAAAATATAAACGAGATTGCGCAGGATACAAGAGGAAACTCGGTCAACGGTGTCGAGTCAGGTTGCGGGTCTGAAAATGGTTCGTGTGAAAGCAAGCAGGATGAGGATGAGGCCGAACATGCAGACGACGGTTGCACCGGTGGGCAGGTCTGCCAGATAAGAGAGGCTACACCCAAGTGCGCTCACGACGAAACCGACGGCCCAGCCCACTGTGAGGCGTGTGCCGATTCGGTTTGCGAAGAGGACGCCGCAGACGGCGGGTACGATGAGGAAGGAGAAGACGAGGAGGACACCGGCGATCTGGACGGAACTGGTGATGACGAACCCGAAGGAGGCGTAAAAGAGGAAGTCCCAGAAACGGATAAACCACCCCTGACGCTGGGCTTCGGCTTCGTGGAAGGAGATGGTGAGGAACCGCTTGCGGAAGATCCAGTGGAAGAGGCCTACGAGCGCATAGATCCCGGTAATTTTGAGGACATCTGTCCAGGTGACCCAGAGGATTGATCCCACGAGCATGTGTTTGATATGTTCGGCACCGTGTGGGGCGCGGTCTATGATGAGTACTCCGGCAGCGGCAGAGACGGCGTAGGTGATGCCAATGATGGCTTCCTGGGGAACCTTTCCGTGGCGGGTGCGGGTAAGGGCGAAGATGCCCGCGCCGAGAAAGGCGGCGGACAGGGAGATGAAGTAGGCGGTACTGCTGTCCAGCGGGTAGCCTGCGAGAAAGGCGAGCGTACTGCCGAGGGCGGCAATTTGCGCGAGGGAGAGGTCCACGAAGATGACTTCGCGGGCAAGGACATGGATGCCCAGATAGGCGTGGATGCCTACCAGGACGAGGCAGGCGGCGAAGGGGGCTGCCATGAAGGTGAGGAATTCGGGCATGGAAGATTACCTTTCGGGCAAGGAGAGTCGGGAATTCATAAAATCAAGGCTCCACCCGTGTGTCGGCGACCCCGTGTCGCCGACTTACTTCTGTCTTCGCGACAGAAGTAAGCAAGAACGCGCTCGCTCAAACGCCGCGAGGGGCTTTCAATTGGGTCCGGTGGAAGATCCCGGCGCAGGAGATTCAGTGTTCCAGGGGCGTACACAAGGGCTGCACGGATCCTATCCGAGTGTGACGGCGGTTCTTCGAAACGGGATTTCAAAAGGGTGCAAGATCGGAAAGTCTTTCTATCGGGTCAGGAGGCGGAGAAGATTCCTTCTAACTGTTTGACGATGGTTTCGAACAGATCCGTGTAGGTGCGGATGTCGGATTCGCCGCCGACGGAGATGGGTAGCAGAAGGACGGTTGCACCGGTACGTTCTGCGATGTGTTGCGCCGGTTTGGGATCTATGAAATTGGAGCAGATGATGACGGGGATGGCGTAGGATTTCATTTTCTCGCTCAGGTTTGCAATATGTCTGGGACTGGGAGGGATACCGGGCTTGTCTTCCACGTGGTCCACAATATCCAGGCCAAGCCAGTCGGCCAGGTATTCCCACTGTTTGTGATAGGTGACCACCTGTCTTCCACGGGCTGCGGAGAGCCGTTTTTCCCAGGTTGCGATTTTGTTCTCCAGATCCTGTTGAAAGCGATTCAGGTTCTGCTGGAAGGTTTCTGCTTCGTCCGGTGAAAGTTCCTGAAGTCTGGTTGTTATGGTCTGGGCTACGGTCCGTCCGTTGCGCGGGTCCAGCAGGTAGTGAGGGTTGCCATCCGGGTGGATGTCTCCCATGGACCGGTCCACCTGGCCGGTGGGCACTTCCAGGATGCGGATACCGCCGGAGGCTTCCAGGTGGCCGGGTGCGCCTGGAGTGATTTTAGGGTTGCGAGCGCCCTGGATGAGGAGGGGGAGCCAGCCGACTTCGAGTTCGAGGCCGGTGTAAATGAGCAGATCCGCCCGGTTGAGGGTGCGCATGAAGCTGGGCTTGGCAGATACGTAGTGTGGATCCTGATAGCCTTTTGCAATGGATTGGACTTCTACAAGATCTCCGCCTACGGCTTCCGCGATTGCGGCCAGGTCCGGCGTGGTGGTGACGATGCGTACTTTTGCATCGACGTTTGTGGCCAGGAGGAAACACAGGGTCAGAACGGCTGTGTGGAAAAGGGATTTCATATGGATTTCCTCCATTGATTAATAGCTGTGCGCCGGATGAGCACCCAGGGTGAAGTTGAGTTGCAGGGCCAGTTGGTGTACGTTTTGTCCGTCTTCGCGATTCAGATTGTACTGGAGTCGGATGGCGGAAAACTCGCTGGGTGCGAAAGCGAGCAGGCCGCTGAAACGATGTTCACGTTCCGGTTCCAGTTTGGGGAAGCCAAAAACGTCATAGCGGCCCTGAACCCACCAGCGGCGTGCCGTTTGGATCTGAAGTTGGGCGTAGAGACCGCCTGCGGTTTTTGTCTGGAGGCCATCGTTTACACGGGCCTGAAGGTATTCGGTCTGGAAGGTAATTCCCCGGTCCCGTACGTGACGCAAAGGTCGCCATTTGATGGTCAGGTCTCCGCCGAGGAGATGGGTGAGTTCTTTGTGCATATTTTTTCCAGTTCCATAGGATCCGCTCAGTTCCAGCGTGGTGGCATCGTTGAGATCCCAGAGATTTTTCCAGCGGCCCACGAAGGCCAGGTCTTCCCCATCCGGGCTGGCGAATACTTCATTGTCGCCGTTGAGAACCTGTGCGGTGAATTCGGAGTACCAGGAAGCCGGGAGCAGAATGTTTGCGCCGAATCCGACTTCGTTCAGTCCTTCGCCACCTAAGATTTTTTCATTGGATATGGGAGGATCGATGAATGGGTAGGCGTGTGTGTGCAGGCTGTTATGTTTTCCGAAGGGTGCGTAGAGCTTGCCGGCTGAGAGTGTGATACCGGGAAGGGAGACGGTGGAGAGTACAGCTTCTTCCACTTCCAGGCCTTCTGCACCGGGAATGGCCAGGATCAGGTCGGCTTTCAAATAGGCATCCACAAAGGCGGTGAAGCGGACTTCGACCTCCTGCACGCTCATGCCAGGGTTTTCGGGCAGGCCGTGCGCGTGGGCAGGTTCCTCATCTGCATGTACGTCTTCTTCGTGCATTTCTTCTTCACCCTCATCATCGTGTTCATTTTCAAATGCGGGGTGCCGTGTGAAAGGCCCAGAAGTGTAAAAGCCCAGGAAGAGGCCGTTGACGCTGATGGCAGGGTT
>JAQCGA010000100.1 GCA_027619145.1 bacterium
AAGAGAACATCTTGCGGGATTTCTTTTTTTTGTGATGGCAGGACCTTTAGTAGAAGCTATTCTGGGTCGGTCGTCGTTCCTCCTTCTGAATCTTTTGCCACTTCGCCCCAAGACAGCTATTCCATATTCACGTTTCAGCGTTGTTCTGGCCAGAAACGGAGCGGATCAGTTCTTTAATTTCTACAAAAGACGCCGCTGATTCGAAAGCCGAAAACGTGCCGCCATCCCGAATTTCTCTCGCCGCGCTGAGCATTGCCCCCAGGGCTGTTCTGGCCAGGGATGACCCCACGCTCACGCGGCGAACGCCGCAGTGTTCCAGATCCGCTAACGTGACACCCTTCAATCCAATGCCAGCGACGACATTGACGGGCTTATTGACCGCTGTGCAAACCTGGCGGATCGCATCCAGGTCGGGAAGACCGGGAGCGTATAGAACGTGTGCTCCCACTGCTTCATAACCGACCAATCGTTCCAGGGTGTCATCTAAATCAGGGCAGCCGCACAAGTAATTTTCTGCTCGAGCCGTAAGCATGAAAGGATGATCAGATCTTGCTGCGGCTTCTACCCCGGCCGCGACCCTTTCTATGGCGAGGGTTTTATCATACAGCGGGCGGTCTGGATGACCGGTGGTATCTTCAATCGTGCAACCAACTAAGCCGATTCCAATAGCGCCCCGAACTGTCTCAGCGACCGCCTCTGGTGAATCACCGAACCCGTTTTCCAAATCGGCGCTGACCGGTAGTGGGGTGGCCTCTACAATCTCGCGGGCATGCGAAAGTGCCTCTTCGCGTTGTATATCCCCTACTTGATCAAGCCGCCCACGAGAGAAGGCGTACCCTGCACTGGTGGTAGCGAGTGCCTCGAAGCCGAGCGCCGTAAGCATTTTGGCAGTTCCAATATCCCAGGGATTGGGAAGCACAAAAATGCGATCTCGTTCGTGTAACTGTTGGAATGCTTCTGCTTTTTTTAGGGTCGTCAACTTTGCCATATCAGTCATTTCTTTCTTTCACCTAAGGCCGTAATTTAGGGCAACTTTGGATAATGCAAAGGTGCGCCAACGGCGTTGATGTTGTAGCGGGTAATATGCCAGCGGCCCAGGTTGGCGCTGAGTAAGATGTTCCGATTTTTGCCGCAGAAGGCGATGTTGGTGGGGGCGGCGATTACGGTGCCTTCGAAGTCTTCAGCCAGAACATCCAGAGCGCCCTGGGCACTGTAGCGGTAGATGCGGTCCGGGCGGTAACAGGAAATGTAGAGGTTATTCTCGGTATCGAATGCGAGGCCGTCGGGAACGGTTTGTGGGAGTTCGACGACGGTTTCGACTTTTCCGGCGCTGCCGTCTGGGAGAATTTCAACGCGGGAGACGCGGGGGGTGTTGAGGCTGACAACCACGTAGAGGTATTTGCCATCCGGACTGAGGGCGAGGCCGTTGGGGAACTGAGTGAGGGTGCGTTCCCAGACTTCGGTGAGACCTCCAGGTTTGATTTTGAAGAGGCGACCGTTGTCTTCTCTCCACTCGCCAGAATCGGAGACGTAGAGGTTGCCTTCTGCATCGAAGACGGGGTAGTTGGGGGTGGCAATGGCGTCGCCGGGAGCACCTTCGGAGTAGATGTCGATCTGGCCGTTTTGCGTGATGCGCCAGACAGCGCCGTTGCTACAGGCATAGATGTTTTCGTTTGCATCCTGGGCCAGACCGCCGACGAATCCGCCGGTGTTGCCAATTTCTTCAAAATTTCCGGTTTCCATGTGGATGCGGTAGATCTGGCCAGCTTCTCCGCCTGCGTAGGCGTAGCCGTTGAGGCCGCAGGCGATGCATTCGGGGTGGTCCAGGCCAGCGCCGAAGCTACCTACGAAGAGGGAGACGTGTGTATCGTTGTTAAGAATGGCCATGTTAAAATTCTCCCTGGGGTTGCGGGGTTTCATCTGCTGGGGGTTCGATGTTGGGAATTCCGAGCTGTTTGTTCACACGCATTCTGGCTCGGTTCGCGGCGGCGCGTAGGGACAGGTACATTACGAAGATGGAGATAGCCGCCCAGGTGAATGCGATGGGGTAGGCCAGGAAAGGTGCGCCCCAGTAGCGGGCAAGAATACCGGCGTCGGTTTTGTCTGCATACATCCAGAGGTCGGTGCGGAAGTCGTGAAGGCTGTAGAGGCACAGCAGGATGCCCAGCCAGTTTGTGGCCCAACGAGCAGCGCGGGGGAACCACAGGGGAATGGCGACTAAAATCAGGCCGCCGGCGATGCCGAAGGCGAAGTCGAAGCCGAAGACGGGGGTGTAGCGGGCGGTCATAAAGAGGGAGACGCCACCGATGCTGGCCAGGACAATCCGCTGAAGAGCCGCCCATGCGCCAATGTAGATAAGGAGCGCGCCCAGGAAGGCAGAGCCCACATACCCGGCCGAGACGATGAAGGGAAAATTGCCGCCCCGGCTGATGGTATGGCCGGATTCATCCCAGCGGGTGCGGATTTCAGCGACTTCACCGCCGGTGAACAGGGTGGCACCGGCGTGGCAAATTTCGTGGGTGAAGACCATAAAAACGCGGAAGGGTTTGACAACCGGTGTGTGCCACAACCCCAGCGCGAGGACCGCACATACAAGTTGCGGCCAGAAGTATTTGAAGACGCCACCCATCAGGACCTCCGTTTTAGGGATGGCCCAGGTCGTACGCTTTGAAACGGTACGGAACGCCCGGGTTATTTCTGGTATTTGTTGACAATTTTCAGGGCAACTGTTTTTGCTTCTGGATTGATGTATTTGACGAGCAGGGAGACCCGGTTGGCTTCGTCCAGGAGATCCCAGTAGAAGTCTGCGGTTGCGGCGATGTTGTCAAAGAGTTCTACACAGAAAGGTTCGCCGGAGAAGGAGGGTGGAGGATTGCCATTGTCTTGATAGGTTGTGATGCAGTGGCCGATGCCTGGAATGGCGGTTTCGTAGTTGAAAAAATGTCGAGTTGCATAGTCGCCGTTGAGAGCAATGGTTTTCAGGATGGCGAGTTTGTAGATGTGTTGGGTATCATCCAGGTCTACGATGCCAGAGATACGTGGGGTGTAGATGGGCGGGTCCGGTTCGAAGGTGCGTGTGCAGAGTGCACTTTCGAATGTATCCCCATTTTGCAGATAGTCGAATATGGTGTCGGTCTGGTCGCCGTTGGTGAGGATGTGGGCGTTGTTGTGAATTTTGATCGGGTGGTAGACGACGAGAGAGGGGTTCTCCAGTTTGGATTCGTCGAAGGCTTCGGTTTTTACGGTGCTTCCCTCGGAGATAAAGGCACGGTTGCGGCTGCCTTCGCTGCGGCCCATGATCCAGTAAACCTGAACGATGTTCTGTTCGTCTGGTGTTTGACCGAGGATGATGCCTCTACCGGGGTAGGTGGAATTTTTTAGTCTTTCGGCATGTGTTTCAATGTTCATGGATGTCTCCGTTGTGGTGGAAAATCTGTCTCACGCAAAGGCGCAAAGACGCGAAGGGAAACCGGTGGTGTTGCGGTGTGTCACGTAGGGGCGAACCTTGTGTTCGCCCGGTATTTCGAGATGGAAAAGGAAACCAGTGGTGTTGCAGGGTGTTGCGTAGGGGCGGCCCCCTGTGGCCGTCCGGTATTTCGAGACAAAATTCAGACGGTGACCAGGGTGTCGTAGACGGCGCGGGAGACAGCAGCGAGGCTGAGGTCCACGTTCATCCGGTCTTTGTATGTGATTTTTTTGGCCATGAGGGCGACGGTGTAGGGACCGGACGGGGAGAAGACGATGCCCACGTCTGCGCGTACGCCCAGGTAGTAGCCGGTTTTGTGTGCGACGTTTGTACCAATGGGGAGGGCGTGCGGGAGGACGGTTTTGAGTTGTTGTCGTTTTAAGATGTCCAGAGCGTCTTCGCGGGAGGCGGGGGAGAGGATGTTTCCTGCGTAAAGTAGTTCGAGCAGTCGGCACATGTTGGCGGGGGTAGAAACGTCGGATTTGTTTTCATCGTAGGCGTCGGCATTCAGGTCGTACTGATAGTTGAAGAGGCGCTCTGAGCACAAGTCGAGCGTGTGCTCAGGGTTTTCAGGGTTGAGGCCAACGGCGCTGAAAAGGAGTTGTTTGCAGGTCATGGGGATGTGGGTTTGTGTGAGGCCCAGGTTCTGCATGGTTGTGTTGAGGTTGTTTCCACCAACGAGATGATAGAGGTAGTCTGTGGCGGTGTTGTCGCTGATGATGATCATGAGCATGGCCAGGTCGCGCAGTGTGGGTTGCAGGCCGAGGGCCATTTCTTTGAGGATGCCGGAGCCGGGTACGTGCAGGTCTTCTGTGAGTTTGATGCGATGATTCAGGGCGAGCCGTCCTTCGTCCACCTGGCGGTAGAGTTCTACAAGGAGAGGGACTTTGAGGGTGCTGGCGGTGAAGAAAATTTCTTCGGAATTGTGGTAAATCTGGCGGCCGGTTTCCAGGTGTTTGACAGAAAGGCCGACGATTCCGGGGACGTGGGCAATGGCGGTTTCGAGGTGGGTCACGGTGGGGTTCCTGTTATGCGATGGAGAGGTTCCGGTGCACGGTTGTATGGATGCGGTCTTCGGTTTCTGAAACGTAAGGCCCAGTGCGTTTCAAGTGTTGCTGGTTGAACCACACTTCGTACCCTCCCTCGGGGATCTGGCGCTTGACAGGGACGTAACCGACGATGCTGTTGCTGTAGGCCAGAATAAGTACGTTATCAAAATGAGATCCCAGTTCTTTTTTGAGACGTAGACCGTGTTCTACGGACATTTCGGCGGCCAGAGTAACGATGGCCAGGGTGTTTCCAAAACGAAGGGTCTGGAGTTCGAATGGAATGGTTGTAGAAACGGGGGTGTTGTTTTCCACGCTGTGGTGCAGGTGGTTTGCCCAGTTGCGTACATAATCCCGATTGTCATCCAGGCTTTTTTTGACCAGGTCTATGTCAATGGGTTCGGTTTCCAGGTCCAGGATGGTTTGGGTGATGGAGGCAGAGCCGGAAATAGGTTTCATTGTATTGGACGCCAGAACCCGGTGGACGGATTCACCGAGTTGGATACCGATGTCACGGATTTCGTCGATTTCCCGCTGGACAAAGGTTTCCGTATGGGGAGCAACTGGATGGGTTTTCTGGTCTCCGGCACAGCCTTGAAGGAAGCAGACGGCAATGCCGGGATGGGTTTCTATCACGTGATCATATGCGAAACCGACATAATCTCCTCCAATACGCGTACCGCCCCGACTGGTGGGGTGACAGGCGTAGCTGAAGAGGACGGCACGTAAGTCACCTTCGAGAGATGTTACAGCGAGAACAGGTACGTCGTGGTCGTGTGGAGATTCTGGCGCAGGTTTCCACTCGACGCCACCTTTGCCGTCTGGTTTTCGGCGGGAGACCGCGATGTCGCAGGTTCCGTTTTCGAAGGAGAGGCGGGCGGGCGAGCGGTTTTCCCAGGCTTCTCTTGCGCATTGGGTAACGCGGTTGACGAGTTCATTCAGGTAGTTTTCGTCCAGAGGACCGTGGCGTTCTATGTCCATTTCGCGAATGCAGGGGCCGCAGTGGGTGTGCGAGCCGTTGAGGACGATGTGGGCAGGGTTGATGCCGATGGCTTTCTGGATGGATTTCCGCACGCGGTCTGTGCGTTCGTAGAAACCCAGGATTTCCGCACCGATGATGAGGAGGGGCGTTGTGCCGTCGTCGATGGCAACGGCTGTGGCGCGCAGGGGGTGGTACACGTCGGTAGAGGGATCGTTGCGTGCGGCGAAGCCGGCCAGGTAAATGCCAACGGGTGGGGTGATGTCTGTGGTGCTGACGCCGACGTGGTAGGTGTCGATGGCGGAAGACATGGGGGACTCCTTGTGTTACAGCTGGATATCATTTTGTTTGGCGACGGACCGGATATGGTTCGCTGCGAGGTCGTATTCGGTTTCGTCGGGGAGATGTTCGAGCATAAGAGGTGTGTCCGGGGCGAGTTGGCTTAATTCGCCAAGGTAAACGCCGTAGTCCAATCCGCCGGTTCCCGGGCGGCCTTCGTCCAGGTGAACGGTGAGTTTTCCGGAGAGGAGGCTGTCTTTTGCGTGGCAGCTTTTGATGTGGGGGCCGAGTTTCTGGAAGCATTCCCTCAGGAGATCTGCATTCCGAAAGTAACGTTCTGGGCTGTTGATGAGATTGACGGGGTCCAGGTGTACGCCGAAGCTCTCACGGTCTATGGCTTTTATGAGGTTCAGATAAGAATCTGGTGAATCCGGGTACATCCAGGGCATGGTTTCCAGGGCGTATTGGGTATGTTTCGGACGGACGGTGTCGAGGATGTCCCGGATGGTTTCCACGATGCGGTCGAAGGTGTCCTGTGTGAGATCTCTCGGGTCCGGGCCGTCCCACTTGGGGCCGCGGGAGCCGGAGATATTTACGCAGCACCGGGCGCCGATGTCTTCGGCAAGCTGGAGGCAGCGTTTACATTTTTCGAGGGCTTCTGTTCGGGTTTTCTCGTCCGAACTTAATGGACTGCTCCAGGCGCCGACTTCGGCGATGACGATGTCGGCTTTTCGGGCGGCTTCCCGGTAGTCCCGGATTTCGTGGGCATCTGAGCCCGGTTTTACCGGACAGAAGGCGGCGCGGTATCCTTTGGCACGGACGGCCGATACCCAGGCTTCGGGATCTTTGTACTTTTGAAATACAGGTCCACCCAGGCGCATGGGGTACCTCTCAGAGGTTGAGATTGACGACGGTTCTCCCGGTTTGCTGCCCGGCAAGAATGCGGTCGATTTCTGGACTCAAATTTTCGAGCGAACATTCGGATGTGAGGTGGTCCAGGTGTTCGGTTTTCCAGGGGCCAGCGAGTTTTTGCCAGATGGGAAGACGAACGGACATGGGGCAATTTGCGGAGTCCACACCCAGGAGGCTGATGCCGCGCAGGATGAAGGGGAAAACGGTGGTGGGCAGTTCGGGACCAGCGACCAGGCCGCAACAGGTGACGGCGCCGCCGTAGTGGGTGGATTTGATGGCTGTGGAGAGGATGTTTCCGCCTACGGTGTCCACTACACCGGCCCAGCGAGATTTGAGCAGGGGTCGGTTTTCTGCGTCCTGGATCTCGTCTCGGGATATGATATTTGTTGCGCCTAAGCGCTGGAGAAATTCTTTCTGTGAGGATTTACCGGTTGCCGCAGCGACGGGGTACCCGGCTTTGGCGAGGATGGCCACGGCCAGACTTCCTACACCACCGGTAGCGCCGGTGACAAGAATTTCGCCCTGGTCTGGTTGTACGCCTGCTTGCTCGAGTTTGTGTACGGAGAGGGCCGCAGTGAATCCGGCGGTTCCGAAGGTCATGCTTTCTTTTAAAGAGAGGCCGTCTGGAGGGGGTACGATCCAGTCGGATGGTACACGGATGTACTGACCGAATCCGCCAGAGGTGTTCATGCCCAGGTCGTAGCTGGTGACAATGACTTCGTCGCCAGGCTGATAGGCTTCGGTGGAGGATTCTTCCACAATTCCGGCGGCATCGATGCCTGGAGTGTGCGGGTAGTTTTTCGTGACGCCGCGATTTCCGGTGGCGGAGAGAGCGTCTTTGTAATTGAGTGAGGAGTATTGAACGCGGATGAGAACATCGCCTTCGGGCAGATTGTCTGTTTTGAGGGGTTCGACATTTCGTACGAAGGCGTCGTTTTCCTGGCGGACCAACAGGGCTTTATAGGTCATGATTTTTCATCCGCCATCTGGTCGATGCGGTCCATGTCTTCGGTGGAGAGTTTCCAGTTGAAGACGTCCAGGTTTTCTTGAAGGTGTTCGCGGGAGCTGGCTTTGGGAATGACGATGATGTTTTTCTGAAGAAGCCACCGAAGGGCTATCTGAGCTGGGGTTTTACCGTGGGCTTGGGCAACGGTGGTGAGGGCCGGGTTTCCGAAGATTTCTTGCTTGGCCAGGGGGGAATAGGCGGTGACGATGATGTTGTGTTCCTGGCAGTAAGTCAAGATGTCTCGCTGTTCGTGGCCGGGGTGATATTTGATCTGGTTGGCGCAGATGGGAACGCCTGAGACTTCGCGGGCTTTTTTCATTTGGGCTACGGAGAAATTGCTGACTCCGATGCTTCTGGCTTTGCCAGCGTTGTGGATTTCTTTCAGGGCTTTAAAGGTGTCTTCCATGGGCACGTCGTCGTTGGGCCAGTGGATGAGGAGAAGATCCACGTAGTCCATGTTCAGTTCCTGGAGAATTTCATCGGCCTGCGAGAGCGCGTCTTCGTATTTGAGGTGGTCGTGCCAGATTTTAGAGGTGATGAAGAGTTCTTCTCGGTTGGCTCCGGCTTCTCGGAGTGCTTCCCCGATTTCACGCTGATTTTTATACATGTATGCTGTGTCGAAATGCGTATAATCGAGTGCGAGAGCGCTGGTGACAGCCTGTTTGCACTGGTCTTCTTTCATGGGCCAGGTTCCCAGGCCAACCACAGGCATGGAGTGACCGGAGAGCAGTTCGAGAGTTTCCATAAGTAACCTCCAGATAACCTTCAGTGAGATGGCGGACAGTTTGTAAGGTAAATGGGAAATTGGATGGCGGCAAGTAAAACAGTGGGGCGGTTTGTTCTGTTGAAGGTGCAGGAAGCAGTTGACTGGAATGGGTACGGCGTATATCTTTGCGCGTGTAGTATACTGAATATGAGATTCAAAATGAAAACAGGAGGGTGGCCAGATGGTGGAGGGAGAGGTGGACGACTACCGGGGTGTGTGGTATAGCTGTGGGACTGCAAATGTTTTGCCAGGAAAGAAATATGTGTACAGCGGGCCGATGGCGAGTTATTCGGCGTGGCACCGGCCAATGGCGGTGTATGCGGCGGAGGTGAGGAAGACATTTTTTGTGTATGGAAATCCGGAGAATGCGCCTGCGATTGGGTATTATGATCACAAGGAGAAGGCGTTTTCGAGGCCGGTGATATTGGGGTCGAACCCGGATATGGATGCGCATCGGAATCCGACGATTCAGATTGATGAGGATGGGTATATTTACGTGTTCTACGGGGCGCACGGGCATCCTACAAAGACGCTGCGTTCTGCGAAGCCGTTTGACATTTCGACGTGGGATACGCGGGCAGATATTTCGGACCCGAAGACGTCTTACCCGGAGCCGTTTCAGCTTTTGCCGGGGGAGATGTTTGTGTCTTACCGACAGGATCCGGGCTGGCGGTGCCGGTGGTCTTCGGATGGAGCGAAAACCTGGAGCGATCCGCTGGATGTGGTGGCGTTTGAAGGGTGCGCGATTTATGCAATGACGATTGGGGACATGGGAACGTACCCGCGCGCGGTGCACCTGGTGTGGTCTCGGCTGGGCGGAGGGACAGAGGAGGAGATTCGGACAAAGCATTTGTGGGCGCGGCGATATCACCTGTATTACGCACGGTCCGAAGACGGCGGCCGAACGTGGTTGCGTAGCGATGGGACGCCGTATGAGTTGCCCATTACAGAAGATTCAGCGGAGAAGTTGTATGATTGCGGCGAGCGTGGGGTGTGGCTGAAGGATATTCAGGTAGATGCGCAGGGAAGTCCGAACGTGCTGTTCCTGGATGGAGACCCACATACGTACGTGAGCCAGTGGAAGCTGGCCCGGTTTACGGGTGGCGGATGGCAGTTTTCAGATATTGCAGAAAGTGATCATATGTACGATGATGGGGCGCTGGTAATTTTGGCAGAAGATGATTTTCGGGTGTACGGTCCGGTAACCGCGTCTCAGCCCGTTGAAGACGGTGGAGAGATTGAGGTGTACCAATCCAGGGACAAAGGGCGGACGTGGGAACACACGGCGTCTTTGACTTCGGGTTCGGAGTACTCACACAACAATGTGAAGGGAGTATTTAACCCAGGAGCGGATTCGGGGGAGTTTCGGATGTTCTGGAGTTATGGAGATTCGCTGTGGCCGGCTGCTTCAGAAGAGGTGCGAATGTTCTATTACGGGGAGAATATGAAGGGGCCGGAGATGATCCGGTAAATTATTCGATTATGATTTTAATGGACGGTGCGGGCTGATATGGCTTTTTCCGTTTTTTTTTTTTT
>JAQCGA010000101.1 GCA_027619145.1 bacterium
CCCTTCGGCCGCCCAAAACAAGTTGACAGAACCTGCCTGCCACAGTAGGTTGTGAACCTTGCTTCACGCAGACTTAGCCTCACAAACCCGTCTCGAAAATTTCACCCTGGGAAATGCATGGATTTCTTAATCCAGTTTTACCGTCTCCTCGAAGGCCGCCGCCTGCTAATGGCACTCTCCATTACCTGCGGCCTGCTTTTTGCAGCAGCCAACCTGGTACCGCCTCTGCTCATTCGAAAACTCATCCAGTGGCTCACCCTCGGCGGCGGAGGCCCATCAGAACTCCTCGTTGTCAGTCTCTTGCTCCTGGGTGTGTACCTCCTGCGCGGTGCTGCCCGGTACGGTTACGGTTTCTTCTCACATATCACCGCCTACCGAGTCATGCACGACCTGATGATACGGGTATACCGCCACCTCCAGAACCAGCCGCACCGTTTTTTTAACCAGCAACGCACCGGCAACCTCATTTCCCGCTCCATCAACGACATCGAATCCGTTGAAGATTTTATTGCACACGGAATTCCCGAAACCGCACTGGCCGTCATCATCCCCTTTTCCATGATGATCGTCCTGTTTACCCTCAACCCGGAACTCGCCCTCCTCACCCTGCTACCCATCCCCCTGGCCGCCTACCTGGTATACCGTTACGTATCAAAAGTTCGCATCCTCTGGCGTTCCGTCCGCGAAAGACTCTCCGATCTGGTTTCTCTGGTTCACGACAACCTCTCAGGCATCCCGGTCATCAAATCTTTTGTCCAGGAGCACAACCGCGCCCGCCTTGTAGAAGCAAGTAGCCTCGAATTCCGAGACGGCATGATCGCCGCCAACAAAGTCTCCCTGGTGCCAGCTGGCATCCTCGAAGCCACCGGCGGCATCGGCATCGTCCTGGTCATCTGGAGCGGCGGCACAATGGCCCTGGAAGGTGCCATTTCCCTTGCAGACCTCTTTGTCTTCATCGTCTACATGGGCCACATCTACCAGCCGTTTCTCCAACTGGCCTCTTTCAACGATATCTTGCAAAAAGCCGCCGCCAGCACAGACCGCGTGTTCCGGTTGCTGGCCGTCGAATCCGACATCCAGGATGCCCCGGATGCCCGCATTCCAGAATCCATAACCTGGGATATCCACCTCCGGGACCTCACCTTTGGCTACGATCCCGAATCACCGGTTCTGCACAACCTCAACCTGCACATTGCCGAAGGAGAAATTGTAGCCCTCGTAGGCCCAACCGGCGCCGGAAAAACCACGGTTTCCAGCCTCATTCCCCGTTTCTACGACCCACAGCAGGGCACCGTATCTATCGGTGGCCACGACGTACGCCACCTCCCCCTTTCTTATCTGCGCAACCACATCGCCCCGGTCCTGCAAGACGTATTCCTCTTCCACGGTACCGTACGAGAAAACCTCCTCTTCGGCCGCCCGGACGCCTCCGAAGACGACCTGCGAGACGCCGCCCGCGCCGCCAATGCCGAAGACTTTATCCTGGACCTCTCCGAAGGGTATGACACGGTTGTTGGAGAACGCGGCGTGCGCCTCTCCGGTGGACAGAAACAGCGCCTCTCCATTGCCCGCGCCATCCTCAAAGACGCCCCCATCCTTGTTCTGGACGAAGCCACCTCCTCCGTAGACGCAGAAACCGAGTCCCTCATCCAGGAGGCCATCTCCCGCCTCACCCGGCACCGCACCACCCTGGTCATTGCCCACCGTCTCTCCACCGTACGCAACGCAGACAAAATTGTTGTTCTGGACGGAGGCCGCATCGTCGAATCCGGCCCGCACGACGCCCTCATGGCATTGGAAGGCCTCTATGCCCGTATGGTTCACGCCCAGGACCTCTCGCAAACCTGGCACATCCGCAACAACCGCGACAACGCCGCAGACTGATCCCCCTCGCTCCCATACCTCCACACCAACAAACCCCGTCCTTGCCCGATCCACAGCCACCCTGCCTTCGTGCGTTGCCACCCGCTTGAATCCCAACCCAGAAAGTACCGCAGCCTTCGGCGTCAGCCCAACGTCACTATACGCTATATATCGATCAAATGACGGCAATTCCAGCGCCGAAAGCAAATCCTCCGCCCGGTCCCAGAATGCAGGATGGCAATACACATCCACCAGACAGGAATGCGGCCACATCGGATCCGGAGACCACATCCCAAGCCCCACCACCGCTGTCGTCTCCACCTGGCGCAGCGCCACCACACGCGCCGGTTTTCCTTGCTCCTTACGCTCCATCGCATCGCGCAGCAGCGGCAGCAGTTTTCCTTCTGTGGACCCCCGCCCGAAGATCCCCATTCCCGCACCCCGAACCACCCCTGGAAAATCGGCCAGGAACAACGCTGGAGAAGCAGGCCAGTGCACCCAGTCCAGCGTTTCCACCTCCGTCCTTCCCTCCGCAAAATAGGTAGCCTCAAACGCCTCCTGAGAATGCGCGTAAAAAGCCATATTCCCACTTTTGTCTTCCACCCCCTCAAACCCCTGCGTACGATAAATATGATAGGGTGGCGAATCGAATCCTGTCCCCAGAAACAACGCCTGCCCACCTCGCCCCGTGAAGTGATCCATCAACCTGCGCATCAACTCCGAAGCCGCGCCTTGTCGCCGGTCCTCCGGCCGGGTGAACACGTGCCCAAAAATCCCCACTCCTTCCATCTCAATATTCATCATATTTGAAAACGGTGTACCCTCCCGGTGCAAAATATAAAAATACGCATCCAACTCCAAATCCTCGGTCAGTACCTGATGATTCCCCCAACGCCAGACCTCTCCTTTGTGCCCCAGCAACCCCTCCACCCGGTCCGCCCATTCCGCATCCGGCCCCTTCACCACGCCCATCTCTACCTTCTCTCCAGACTTCAACGTCACCATATCCATAAATTCATACATCACAACACCTCCGCCTGATGTATATCCTCCAGAAACCTGGTTTCATCCTAAAACGAACGCGACGCCCTAAATATAGGACGACACCTTCATTCCTCAAAACAATTGGCAACGCATCCCGGAAACGAACGGCCGTCCCTACGCCACGGTTGACTTTTCCACAGACGTAGACTACATTGCATTCTGTCTGCAATCCACGGGTTTCCGCCCATACACGCAGACAAAATAATCCCGGCTGTTCCGTCAAAGCGACGAACCAGGAGGACCTCCACATGAAAAACGGAAAACTCGGTTTTGGCATCATTGGTTGCGGCGTAATTGCACCCGCACACCGTACCGGCATTGAGGCCTGCGAAGATGCTGAACTGATCGCCGTGTGCGATTTTGAAGAAGACAAAGGGAAGAAATTTGCAGCAGAATCCGGCGGCGTCAAATTCTACAAAGACTATGAGAAAATGGTCACAGATCCGGACATCGACATTGTCTCTGTCTGCACGCCTTCCGGCTTACACGGAGACGGTATCATTGCCGCCGCCCAGGCCGGGAAACACGCCCTTTCGGAAAAACCTCTGGACATCAAACGAGACCGCCTCACAGAAATTATCAAAACCTGCCGTGGGGCCAACGTCAAACTCGGCGGCATCTTCCAGAGCCGCACCAGCGAAGACATGATCAAAGTGCGGGAAGCCATTCGAAACGGACTCCTCGGCCCCATGACCCTCGGTGATGCCTTCCTCAAAGACTACCGCTCTCAGGCCTATTACAACAGCGCCGGTTGGCGAGGCACCTGGGCATTGGACGGCGGAGGGGCCCTCATGAACCAGGGTGTACACGGTGTGGACCTCCTCATCTGGTTGATGAACAGCGACGTAGAATCCGTCTTTGCCCGCGCCGAGCACAAAGTACGCGACATCGAAGTGGAAGACACCGCCGTGGCCAACCTCAAATTCAAAAACGGTGCCTTTGGTACCCTCATCGGAACCACCTCCTGCAACCCCGGCGAAGCACGCCGCATCGAACTCCATGGCAAACACGGTACCATTACCGTGAGCGGCAGTAAGATTTCCCGCTGGGCAACCACAACCGAAGAGGACGGACGTGCAGAAGATACCGAACCGCCCAAAACCGTAGAAGTCCAGGGCGCGGTGAGCAACCCCAAAGCCATCAGCCACTCTGGACATATCTGGTTGATCAACGACATGGTCCAGGCCGTCAAAGAAAACCGCGACCCATACGTCACCGGCGAATCCGCCCGCAAAGCCGTAGACCTCATCCTGGCCATCTACGAATCCGCACAGACAGGCAAAGAAGTTCAGGTGTACCACGCCGACTAACGTACGGGCGACCCGCCGGGTCGCCCCAACCTCAGAAAAGGAACGCTACTTTTTATGGCTCAAAAGAACAAACTCGGCTGGGGCCTCATTGGCGCCGGCATGATTGCCGGTCACTTCCGTGAAGGCATTGCCGCGTGTCCAGATGCAAAACTGATTGCCATAAGCAACTATAACGAAGAAAAAGGTAAAAAATTTGCTGCAGAATCCGGCGGCATCAAATATTACAAAGACTATGAAAAAATGGTCGCCGACCCGGACGTGGACATCGTGGGCATTTGTACCCCCTCCGGGATGCACGCAGACAACGTCATTGCCGCGGCCCAGGCCGGAAAACATTCTCTCTGCGAAAAACCCCTCGACGTAACCCAAGAAAAAATGACCCGCATGATTGACGAATGCCGAAGAGCAGACGTCAAATTGGGAGCCGTTTTTCAAAGCCGTACGCGTGAAGAAACCATCCAGGTTCGACAGGCCATTGGCAACGGAGAACTCGGCCCCCTGGTCCTGGGCGACGCCTTCCTGAAGGGCTATCGTTCCCAGGCCTATTACAACAGCGCCGGTTGGCGCGGCACCTGGGAACACGACGGCGGGGGCGCCCTCATGAACCAGGGCGTACACGGCGTGGACCTCCTCCTCTGGCTCATGAACGACGAAGTCGAATCCGTCTTCGCACGAGCCGAACACAAAGTGCGCGACATCGAAGTAGAAGACACCGCCGTAGCCAACCTCAAATATAAAAGTGGAGCCTTCGGTACCATCGTGGGCACCACCTCCTGCAACCCCGGAGAGGCCTCCCGCACCGAACTCCACGGCAAACGCGGTACCATCACCCTCAGCGGCACAAAAATCACTCGCTGGGCAACCACTTCCGAAGAAGATGGACGTGCCCAGGACAAATTTGAACCCAAACAGATTGCCGCACACGGCAACGTGGGCGCCGCCAGCGCGGTGGCTCCGGGGCACGACTGGCTCATCAACGACATGACACAGGCCGTCAAAGAAAACCGCGAGCCCTACATCCCCGGCGAATCCGCCCGCAAAGCCGTAGACCTCATCCTGGCCATTTATGAGTCTGCCCGCACGGGCGAGGAAATCTTTCTCAACAAGTAATCAGAATCACCCACTAAAAAAGCGGTTGGCCACTACATTGGCCAGCCGCTTTTTCGTGTACGAACACAAGAAATCCAGCACAGAAAGACTTGACAAAGCGTACTGAATAACGTACGTTTTTCCAAAAAGGAGAACCTCATGAGAACAATTCCTGTAAGCAAGGCTCGCTCCGATCTGTACAGACTCCTGGACGAAACGGCCGAATCCCACGAACCTGTCCAGATCACCGGAAAACGCTCAAACGCGGTTCTGGTCTCCGAAGAAGACTGGCGCTCCATCCAGGAAACGCTCTACCTGATTTCTATCCCCGGCATGCGCGAATCCATTCGGGAAGGTCTGGAAACCCCACTTGAGGACTGTGACACAGGACTCAAGTGGTAATGTGGCGACTGGTCTTCACAAACCAGGCCCAGAAGGATGCCCGCAAAATTGCTTCCTCCGGATTGCGGCCAAAAGTGGAAACACTGCTGGACCTGCTCAAGCGAAATCCGTATCAGGTTCCTCCGCCTTACGAAAAGCTGGTGGGAGACCTGTCCGGAGCATACTCCCGCCGGATCAATATCCAGCATCGCCTCGTGTACCAGATCTATGAAAATGAGACAACCATAAAAGTCATTAGAATGTGGACACACTACGAATAATTTTATCCTGAAATGCAAAAAGCCGGAGGTTGAATAACCCACCTCCGGCTTTCTCGCTTCATCGGGTACATCCACCAAATCGCTTTACCCTTTGCGTCTTTGCGTCTTTGCGTGAACCGCCTTCTAATCCTTCCGAACCACCGTCACCGCCCGCCCCGTCTCCGCAGATTCGTACACCGCCTCTGCCACTTCCATTGCCCGTAGTCCATCCACGCCCGTAATCTCCGGTGTCTTGCCCGCAGCAATCGCCTCCACCATCTCCCGCAAATAGGCGAGTCCGGAAATCCCTCCATACCCGGGTACAGACCGAGAGCCAATCTGCAACGTGGTTACCGGCCCATCTGCGTAATCTGGATGGTCACTCACAATACACACCTCATCGGCCGTACCACCCCAGGCCGGACTCCACGAAACCGCGCCCAGCGTTCCACGAATATTGATAAACAGGTCGCGCCCCGCCGGAAACGCCTTCGGTACCGAATAACTGATGTCCAGCGTCGCCATCGCTCCACCTTCAAAACGCAGAATGCCGAAACTATTGTCCTCAATATCCAGGTTGTGCTGCTTATGGCTCACCATGCCCGTAGCCTGTGCCACTTCGTCCTTCAGCATCCAGCGAAACAAATCAATCCAGTGCACGCCCAGGTTGTGCATAGGCCCACCGCCTGCAATCGCTTTCTGATTCAGCCATGGTGAAATGTCATTCTCAAAATATCGTTGTGGAGACCCCGCCGCACACCGCCCCTCCAGCGCAATCACTTCGCCCAGCACACCCTCGTCGATCAACCGCTTGATCTTCCGCGAGGCCGGGTGTGCTCGCCAGCAATACGGTGGAGACAACAACACCCCACCCTTCTTCGCTGCCCGAATCATCCGCCGGATTCCATCCGACGTATTCGCCATGGGCTTTTCCACAATCACGTGTTTCCCCGCCGCAGCCGCTTTCTCCACCGCCTCGGGACATTCCGCGTGCGGCAAAAAAATAACCACCAGCCCAATATCGTCCCGTGCCAGCAACTCGGTATAATCCCTGTATCCTTTGATTCCGGTCTCGCCACAAACCCGGTCTAGGTAGGTACTGTCCGCCTCCGCAATGGCACGCACTTCCGTACCGGGAATCGCTTTGAAGTGAGGGATATAGTCCACCGAGTGCAGGTGGTGCAGGCCAATGATCCCGACACCAAGGGTTTCCATAAACGTAAATTCTCCTTTTCGCAAGTCTGAGCATAAAATTTAATAAGGGTCCAATATAGAAAGGAATTTAACAAAAGGCAAACGGCAAACGAGAAATACCGTTTGCCGTTCGTCTTCTGTTGATCGACGCTCTCAGCCGCACCAGTCCGCAATGGCGCGCGCCAAAACCTCAGCACCTTTCACCAGGCTCTCTACCGGTATCTGCTCCTGACTGGAGTGCGCCACACCCAACGTGCCCGAACCAATCACCACTGCCGGTACATTGATCAGATTCGAGTAAAACCACGCGTCACAAGAAGCCGGCATCGCCCCAACTTCCGGCGTATGGCCACTCTCTTCACACGCAGTCTCCAGCGTTTTCACAATAGGATGATCTACCGGCACTTCATTACAATCATGCCGATACATAAAATCGATGTCAAAATTCTTCGCCAACCAATCCCCACCTTCTGCAACCAGGGCCTCTTTCATTTCTCGCATAACGACTTCTTTGGTCCGCGTAGGCAAAAATCCCAGCACGCCCTTGAACGTGGCCATCCGTGGAGCCATAGCCGGCCAGTCTCCGGCCTGCATGGTTCCAAACGTAATCGGCATCGGATTTTCGTACGTATCGTACAGCGGGTGTCCCTTGGACGCCTTCAACAACTGGCCCTGATACCGTTCCAAAATCTCAATCGCCTTCATCGATTCCTTTAGCGCACTCACCGTGCGACCGGCCTGCCCGCTGTGGCCCGCCCGCCCGTAACAGTTCACGGTGAACCACACTGCCCCACGGATCGAAGGCAGAATCTTCAGTTCGGACGGCTCCAGTACAATTGCTGCATCTGCCCGATCTTCTCCACGTACAAACGCCAGCGTTCCGTTGCCACCGCATTCCTCTTCAATGACAATATGCCCAATCACATCGCCCTTCAACTTCACACCCATCTCTTGCAGCGCAGCAAGCGCCAGATAAAACATGGCCGCCTGCCCTTTGCAATCACACGCACCTCGACCGTGAACAACGCCGTCAACCAACCGACCTTCAAACGGCTTCTCCTGGTCTGGCGAAGACGGCACAACATCCAGGTGTGTATTCACAATCAGCGACCTTCCGCCACCGCTACCCTTTTTTACCACACGCAAATTCGGCTGGTCCGCGTACGTAAAATCTTTCAACTTGAACGAGTAATCCGGATCCTTCTGAATATCATCCGAAATCGGCACCAGTTTGCTGTCGTCCACCACGCCCTGAATCCGGCGGTGCATCTCACGCATCGCATCGCCTTCTTTGCCGCGTACCGAAGGAATGCTGATCAAATCGCACAGAAGCAGGACAGCTTCGTCCGCATGCTTCTCCATTGCCGCCTTCAATTTTCCGTCATCCAGTCCCAAAAGAATCTCTCCGGTGAAAAGGCCCTCACCTCCGCCTGACAGAAGGGCCGTCCAAAAATTCTTACACTTCGCTCAGCGCCTTGTCCAGAATATCAATCCCCACGCCGGCTTCCTCTTCCGTAACCACCAGGGGAGGCGCAATACGCACCACGTTTCCGTACATTCCCACCTTGCCCAGGAGCAACCCATTCTCTCCTGCCCTCAACAAAATCTTCCACGTCAACTCTGCGGCAGGCTCCCGGGTCTTCTTATCTTTCACAAGCTCCAGCCCAATCACCAGGCCTTTGCCGCGCACATCGCCCAGGCATTCGTGCTTCTTCTGCATCTCTTTGAAACGCCCCATCATATACTCGCCCACCTTCAGCGCGTTTTGTGGCAACTTCTCCTTCTCCATCACATCCAGCACCGCCAGCGAAGCCGCACTGGCCATCGGGTTTCCGCCGCAAGTACTGGACATCTCGCCCGTTCCCATAGACTTAAAAATCTTGCTCTCACCCGCCAGTGCCGAAGCCGGCATCCCACTCCCAATACCTTTGCCCAGGCACACCATATTCGGGCTCAAATCGTCCCATTCCAGGGCAAACAACTTGCCTGTGCGTCCAAACGAAGACTGCACCTCATCCAGAATAAACAACAGTCCCCGGTCGTGCGCCCATTTCTCTAGCTTCTTCAACCAACCGTCCGGCGGAAAAATGAACCCGGCACCCCCCTGATACGGCTCAGTAATGACCGCACCCAGGTCTCCCGATGACGTGGACTCCACAATCCGGTCCAGATTCTCAATACACCGGTCACCGCATTCCTCTTCTGACTCACTCTTATAAAAATCCCGGTAAAAATACGGGAACGGTGCCAGAATCCCGCCTGGAAGCTGTGGCCCAAACTGCCGCTTGGTCTTCATGCTTCCCGCCACGCTCATAGGCCCGTAGGTCCGCCCGTGAAACCCACCATAAAATGAAAGAATCTCGTGCTTACCCGTATACCGCTTGGCAATCCGCAACGCCGCTTCCGTGGCTTCCGCTCCGGTCGTCAATAAAAACGTCTGATCAATATTGCCCGCCAACAAATCCGCCAGCCGCTGCGAAAGGATCACACGTTCCGGCGTGGGAAACGAATAACAATTCATCAGCCGCGCGGCCTGCTTCTGAATGGCCTGTACATGGTGCGGATGCGAATGTCCCAGATTCGTCACCAGCACACCAGACGTGAAATCCAGATACTCATTATTGTCCACATCCGTCACCCACACGCCATCCCCGTGGTCCCACACCACCGGAACCTGATCCGCCATGCACGGCGGCTCGTACTGCTTTGAAAGCTTGAGCAATTCCGCGGACTTGGGACCGGGAATCTGTCGTTTCGGTAAATGTTTCATCGCTCAACTCCAATCACATAAATTCAATTTCAGTAGATCACGAAACGCTTGTAAGGGCGCGGTTTCCGCGCCCCGG
>JAQCGA010000102.1 GCA_027619145.1 bacterium
TGTTGAGCGATTCCGCTCTTTTTGTGTCTGGTTTTAGAATTGACTTTAATATTTGTTTTTATAGGCATTTGTCTATGTATTTGCTTTTTGGCAAGGGTTTTGCGATTCCACCAGATCCACATACTTCGGCAGTCAATCGACCTGAGGATCCGGCTACCTCCGTTTTCGGAGCGACCGGAAACGCTTCAGCGAAAGTTTATATGAATATTTTGCTTGTGGATGATGACGAAGATCAGCGACGCACGTTGCGTTCTTCGTTTATGCAGCGAGGGCACACGGTACGGGCCGTGTCTGACGGCATTCGAGCGCTTCTGTATCTGGATGACGAGGTGGATGTTGTGATCAGCGATATCCAGATGCCGGGTCTGGATGGGGTTGAACTGTTGGGGACCATAAGAGAGCGCTATCCGGATTTGCCGGTGATTTTGATGACGGGACACGGGACGCTGGATACGGCGGTTGCAGCGCTGCGCAATCGGGCGTTTGACTATTTGAGCAAACCCGTTGCACTGGACGAATTGCTGGCCAGCGTTGACCGGATCAAAAATAACCGGAAGGCAACAGAATAAAAAACCGCTCGCTTCGCATCCTGGCAGGGGCACGGGCAAGCGGTGCAAACAGACCCCGAAGGCGCAAGCAACGCCTTTGCAAGTCTGATACATAATACTGGGATTTACCCTCCCAAGCAACCTTTTGAATGAAAGGAGCAGACGGTATGCCCGAAAGCGGTCAGAGATTTTTCGAAAGGAGCGTTATGAGATCGGTCATCCTGTTTTTGTTTACCGTATTTGCCGTTGGCGCCGCACAGGCGCGGGTGTTGATTGCGGACAATAATCCAACTCCGCTGAAAGGCGACCACGTGTTCAGCACACTTCCGGAGGCTATTGCGGCTGCTTCCGGCGGAGATGTTATTCAGTTAGTACCCAGCGAAACATCCTATGGACAATCCGTGGTGATCACCAAAAAGCTGAAGATCGTCGGCAGCGGATTCGACATTACCGGAGAGGCTCGGAAACGGTCTACGGTTCACGGTATCGTCATAAATTCTGGTACAGGAACGGTACTCACAGGTCTCAAAATTTTGAATGGGGATGGATTCAACACGGGAGTTTCGATTGGTCAGCATGGAGAAGAAGAGAATATCGTAATTGAGAACTGCGAAGTGCAGGGCGTTTCCATCAATCGAAGCAGCAATATTTTCATCCGAAACTGTATCGTTAACGGAGGAATAAAGATCATTGCCAGCAAGAATGTGCTGATTGCCAATAACTTCATGCTCGACGCAAATATCTCAGCAGGGGGAGCCGGCAATCAGGAGGAAACCACGGGGGTGGCCATTACAAACAATCTGTTTTTCCATGTCCCCCTTGATATCGGTAGGATTACCCTCGGCAGTCTGAGAAACGTCACTTTCTCCAATAATCTGTTATTTGCCTCGGGGTTTCCTCAGATTTATTTTGATGCGGAAATCCGGGATAATACGTTCAGCCACAATCTTTACTTTTCAGGTGGCGTTGTGCCGGCCGCCGGGTACGAACTGGTTGAAGGCGCTTTTCCGACTACCCAGGGCAACGCCTCGAGTGGCAATCTTGTTGATGTTGATCCCCAGTTTGTCAAGGGGGTCCCGTCGAATACCACGCGCATCGATCTGACTCCCGGGGCTGCAAGGGTGCTTCCGAACGTCCAGTTTCTGTTCGATTTCGATTTCCGGGTTCGAGACGGTTCGCCCGCGCGGAACGCGGGCAGCGACGGCACGGACATCGGCATCTTCGGTGGCACGTATCCGTTTCGAGCATATCTCACAGGTGGGAGTTCGGTTCCGCAGGTGCAGGAACTCGTTACTTCGGGCGTTGTGAAGAAGGGTTCGCCGCTGAAGGTTTCGGTGAAGGCGCGGGGGAATTAATCCCTCAGTGTCCCCATCTATAAAAGGGGACGATGTGCTGGCTGGCTGAGGAATGGATTGCCCTCTGCACCCAATAGGGATTGTCTTCACATTTGCTAAAGAGGCTGGGAGTTGAATATGAGATTTGAGACGACATGTAGACGTGCGTTTTGTCTTGCGCTGTTGGTAGGCCTGGTGGATACGGTTATGCCTGCGCCGGCGCCGGGGCAACCGCGAAATATTGAGATCACCGGCCCAATCAAGATCCGCGATGTGGGGACACGCCAAGATCTGCCTTTGAACAATCCGGAAATGATTGTGGAAATGGAGTATGAGATCACCGTCAAGGTGCGGAACAACTCTGTGGTAGCCGAAGGTCCTTTTGCTACGAGACGTGATCATGTATACTTGCGGGGATATATCTCGATGGTCGAAGAACCAACGCGTCTTGGTAAAGTTCATCAATTCGCCCACGAACTGCGCGAGTCTGCCGGTTCTTCCACTCAGAAATATAATATGGGGAGAGGTGATGTTTACGTGGATCGTGGGAAGGAAGTGGAGATAAAATTCAAAATAAAAATCCCATTAGATGAAGTCAGTTTGCTTGTAAAGCCTGAGGGCTATCTTTTTGTTGCTGCTTACGAGTACCGTTCGGCCTTTAGAGGAGAACAAGAAGCCGTGACAAAGCCGATTAAAATCAGGCTCAGCTCGGGCCTGGAATTCTCGGCTGACAGGTTGGATTTCGGGGAAGTTAAAATCGGTGAGCGTGCCCAGAAAACGATCACAGTTTCCAGGAGGGGCGATCCCCTGATTATGAGATATGGTAATGTCAATCCCTCAGATAAAGGATTCAGCGTCGTAACTGGCCAGAATATTGCCCTGAGAGAGGATCGTCCTGCTGTTGTAACGGTCTTGTTTAAGCCAGATTCTCCGGGACAGAAAGGGGCGAGTTTGACGACGATTGCATCTCTTAGGGCAGGAGGCGGAGGTGACCAGTATAGCCCTCTTGTGCAATCCGCTAGCCGTATCAGCTTGGCAGGCAGAGGTGTCGAAGCGCCTCTTCTGAAGCTGTCGGAGACTGCCCTGGGGTTTGGTGTTGTGGAGGTGGGTGCTTCTGGGGCCGGGTCTTTTACGATTGAGAACCCGGGAAGTGCCGCGTTGACGGTGAGCGGAATCTCGGTTGGGGGGGAAGGTGCGGGGGGCTTTTCTCTGTCTGATCCGCCGGAGTTTCCGCTGCAGATTGCGCCGGGTGGGAGTGCGCGTGTATCGGTTGTTTTTGCTCCTGATACGCAGGGCGAGAAAACGGCGCAGCTTTCTATTTCGCACAATGCTTCCGACGCGCCGGCGACGCTGTCGCTTTCGGGCACGGCGGAGGTGGTAGGAAATCCGCCGCCTCAGGTGGTGGGGCCGCTTGAGGTCCGGACGGTGAATGTAAATGAGACGGCTGTTTTGTCTATTGGTGAAGTCTTCCGCGATCCCGGGGGGAATCCGCTGACGTTTACGGCAATGAGTTCGAATCCGGATACGGTTCGCATTGTTGAAGTGACAGGTGAGGAGGTCCGGTTTACGGCGGTTGCTTCGGGGGAGGCCGTGATTACTGTGACGGCCGACAACGGGCAGGGCGGTACTGCCGCCACGGATGTGAGTATTCGTGTAAATCAACTTCCGAAAGTGGAAACGGCGATTCTCCAGCAGGAACTTACCGTAGGTGGTGCGCCCTTTGCGCAGGATTTGGAGGCCGGTTCGAAGGTTTTTGTGGATCCAGAAGGGGATGCGCTCGTGTATTCGGTCAACACGTCCGATCAAACGGTGGTTCGCGTTGCGATTGCAGGCAACGGGCAGACACTGGAGGTGCATCCGCTTCAGGCCGGGACGGCCACCGTCAACGTTGTAGCCAATGACGGCAATGGGTTGACGTCCTCCAGTTTTGTTGTTGTTGTCGTCTCGGCGACGCCGGCGCCGGCCAATCAGAAACCGGAAGCAGTCGGCGCGATTTCCGACCAGAATCTCGTGGCGGGGGGGGAGGCATTTGTACGCGATCTGGTAGCCGATCCTGTAGTTTTCAAAGATTCCGACGGCGATCCGCTTACCTATTCGGCGGGCGCGTCCGATGCAAACATCGTGCGGGTTGGACTGGTAGGTACTCGGCTTACGGTTACGCCGGGCGGGGCAGGTACGGCCACCGTTTCGGTGGTTGCCGGTGACGGGCGGGGTGGAGTTGCCACGCTCACCTTTGCGGTTCAGGTGGCAGCGCCGCCGCCGGAAAACCGGCCGCCCACTGTGGTGGGCGCGATCCCTGCGATTAAGCTGACGATTGGAGACGCCGCGTTTGTGCGCGATCTGGCGGCCGATCCGGTCGTGTTCGGCGATCCGGACGGCAACCGGCTGACGTACCGGGCGCAGAGCGGCGACGAAAGTATCGCATCCGTGCGTTTGAGCGGCACTACGCTGACCGTCACGGCGGTTACCCCGGGCCAAACCACGGTAACGGTGGTGGCCGATGACGGGCGGGGCGGCAGCACGCCTCTTAACATTGCCGTTCAATCGGCGCCCAGGCCGCCGGAGAGTCCCGTGGCAGCTTTTACTGCCGTACCCACGTCGGGCACGGCGCCGTTGACGGTAATGTTTGGGGACCAGTCATCCAACAACCCTACTTCGCATTTGTGGGATTTCGGGGAAGGTGGCAGCGACACAGGTGTTCAGCCGTCGCATACCTACGACACACCAGGGACGTACACGGTAACGCTTACGGTTAAGAACGACGGCGGCAGCGATGTGGCTATGCGCACGATTCTGGTGGAAAAGCCGTTCGAGCTACCCCCGGTTGAAGAACCTGCACCGATGGTTCTGGCGGAGTATTTTGCGGATCGCGATCCGGGCTTTGGGCAGGGCGTACCGGTTGCGTTAAAGACGGCCACGTTTGCGAGCGCCGCTTTTGATTTACCCACTCAGGATCTACAACCAGGGTTCCACACGCTGTTCGTGCGCTTCAAGGATCAGCGGGGCGACTGGGGGTTTGCGCGGGCGTCTCAGTTTTACATTTCCCCGGTGGATGAGGGGGTGGTGTATCCCCTGGCCAAGATGGAGTACTTTTTCGACGGGAACGATCCGGGTGTGGGACAGGCGACACCCCTGACGGTTGAGCGCACCGTTGAACTGACACAGGTGTTCGAACTGGCCAGCGAAGGGCTGGACAACGGTGCACATACCGTGACCCTTCGGGCGCAAAACGCAGCCGGTAATTGGGGCCTTGGTGTTTCGCATTCGTTTGAGGTGAACGAAATCGGACCTCTGGATACGCGGCCCGTCGTGGTGACCCCGATTAAGGATCAGGCGCTGGTTGCCGGCCGGGATGCGGTTGTGCTGGATCTGGAGGCCGAACCGGTGGTGTTCCGCGCGCCTGAAGGAGACGCCCTGACCTATACCGTGAGCAGTTCTGCCGATTCGGTGGCGTCAGCCAGCCTGAAAGGCGGCAAGCTCTCCATCGCACCGCTTTCAGAAGGACGGGCGGTTATTACCGTGCGCGTGGACAACGGGAGCGGGCAGCCGCGGCCTCTGTCTTTTGGTGTGGTGGTGTCGCCGGATCTGGATGCGGCGCTTCCTCTGTTGCTGGGCCAAGTGCAAACCGGCAGCCTGTCATCGGCGGACATGCGCCGCTACTACCGGCTGTCTCTGGATTCAGATCGCGATATCAAGATCAACCTGTCGTCCGGAGGCAAGCTGGATGCGGTTTTCTCTCTTTACCGGGGCGCAACCCCCGAGGACGCGGTGGATGAAAACCGGATCGGGATTGAGATTGACAATGAGAGCTCAGGAGAGATGGAACGGCTGGAGGTGTTTTTACCGGAAGGAACCTATCTGGTAGAGGTGGCGGCGCACTCGGGGGCGGATGCGTATTCGCTTCGGGCTACCGAACTGCGTTTTTCAGACGTGACGATAGGGAAGCGCTATGAGGGTGCGCTCACCGAAATCAACGACTTGATTTATTATAAACTAACGCTGAAAACGTCCACCTTTGTGGTGTTTGATCTGACTCCTGAAAGCGATCTCGATCTAATTCTGAATGTGTATCGAGGCGATTCGATTGCCGACCTTGTGGAGGATAATCTGATTCTCGATGCAGTTGATGAGGGGATCTCAGGGGAGCCCGAAATTGTCGGGAGAGAACTGGATGCGGGTGCCTACGTCATTGCGGTATTGAGATACGACGGTACAGGCGGCTATACGCTGGCTCTTACAGAGGATCCGTCGCAGATCTTGCCGGATATTGCCGTGGGCGATCGTCGCGAGGGGCGCCTATCAGACGGAGGAGGCCGGCAATACTACCAGTTGAAGGTGCTGGAGAATCGTCTTCTACGCGTGGCCGTTACATCCAACGATTTCGATGCCCGTCTGGCAATTTACCAGGCGTCTTCTCTGCGCGATACCTCGGGCACATGGGCAGAGGCGAATTCTGGCGAAGCGGGTGCGGAAGGCATTCAGGCAGTGCTGACCAAAGGCACATATATTCTGGAAGTTTCCGAGTCTGAAGATTCGGGTACCGGGGCATTTACGCTGGAAGTTGGTGCGGTTGATGTTGAGGCCATTGCCCCTGGAGAAAACAAAACGGGTGCGCTGGCTTTCCCGTTGGAATCGGATTTCTACAGGCTTCAACTTTCAGAAGCAGCCAAGTTGCGGATCGATCTGACTTCGACCGATGCGGACGTTGTGCTGACCTTGCGCCGCGCAAACGATCCGACAGGTGCAACGTTGACCAATCCTCTGGCTTTCAATGACAACTTCGAGGATGGCACAAATGCTCGCTTGTCGCTGTCGCTGGTAAAGGAGAGTTACCTGATTGAAGTTGGTGCGCGGGGCGCGGGTACCTACGATCTCGCCGTTTCCAAGGAATCAACGGATCTAAGCAAAAGAGGTCCCGTGGCGTTGGATCTGAATACGGAAACAGGAGATCAGGGGCAGAACCAGACCAATCAGCCGCTCAAATCCGGGGACGAGGTGAGCATCGATCTGGTTGCGACAGAAAGCGCCAACAATCTTTCCGGGTTCCAGGTGGTGCTGTCATACAATCCCGAAGAACTTCAGTTTGGAGGTGTGACGGTTCGAGACCTGTTCCAGGGCGCGTTGCCACTCGAATTTTCCGACAATGGAACGGTCACGGTCAGTGCGGCGTTCTTGGGCACAGGTGTTACGCCGCGCGAGAGTGGAAGCATGGCCGAGATCAGATTTGAGGTGCTGGAAGGGCTTGAGGGTGAAACCGGCATTTCTCTGGTCTCGGGTGAATTTGCCCGATCCACGGAAGTGCAACAATTAGATATTGGTAGTGGCGGCGCATTTGTTACGATTGGTGGTGAAGGCGGTGGGACCGGCCCACTCTCACCTGACTTTGACGGCGACGGCACGGTTGGTTTTCGAGACTTTGTTGCCTTTGCCGGTGTGTTTGGCGCACAAAGCGGGGATGGTCGGTATGATGCAAAATTCGATCTGACCAGCAGTGGCGACATCGGATTCTCGGACTTTATCCTATTTGCAATGGCATATGGGAAACCGGTGAGCGGCAAGCCTGTGTTAAGCAAAGTTGCGAAGGGTCAGAAACCCGGAGTCAATGGGGGGGCGGGATTATTGCTTTCTGCATTGGAGAGTGACCGACCAGACGAGGTGCGTGTGGTTGTGGATGTGAACTCTATCACGCATGTGTTGGGTTATACGCTGCGGTTGGTTTATGATCCGGCGGTGCTGGCGCCGATGGAAGCTGTGGGTCCTGGGGGATCGGCTTTTGGGACATTGGAAAGCTCAGGTGTTGCGCTCCAGAGCAAACCGGAGCCCGGCCAGTTGCTTCTGGCCGATGTGCTCAATCCGTCATCTGCACTGACAGAGGCCGGCCGGCTTGTGACGCTCAGATTCCGTGTGCTGGATCCCACGGCAGTGGGTCGCGTGGATGTGGTTGAGGGGATGACGTCGGACAGCAAGGGGAGGCTGAATGTTCTGGAGGGCGCGTTTTTGGAGGGTATTCGCGCCCTCCCAACAGCGTTTGGGCTGGATCAGAATCATCCGAACCCGTTTAATCCGGTGACGACGATTACGTATCAGTTACCCGAATCGGGCGACGTGGCGCTGGTGATTTACAATGTGCTGGGCCAACAGATTCGCACGCTGCTGCACGAGGTACGGGTAGCGGGGTATTATCACGCGGTCTGGGATGGGAAAGATGCGTTTGGAAATCAGGTTTCCAGTGGTGTGTATTTCTATCGTCTGGTCAGTAATGGGCATATGCAGACGAAGCGGATGCTGCTGTTGAAATAGGGCACAGAAGTTGTGGGCAGTTGGAGAAACGGCGTGAACCAGCGGGTTCGCGCCGTTTTTTTATAGAGGACTTCAGGACAGTCCGTGTATCGAAATGCTGCATTCTGATGCACCAGGCGCTATTCTTATTTGTTATGATCTTCTTTGAGATTCGCTTATCTTGCTCTCTGGCACTCTGCCATTGCAAGATTTTAATCCCAATCCTGCAATGCGGCTCCATTCACAAGTTCCGCAACCCGATCCGTATCGAGAAATTACATGACAGGTCCCGACGACGATATCCGGCTTTCCATTCTGTTGATTGACGACGATTCGGATAGCAGGCGCACGCTCCGGCAGTTCCTGGAAGTGCGGCATCACCGGGTGTTTGAGGCCGGATGCGGCGAAGACGGGCTGGCGTTTCTGCGGCGAGAGGCGGTGGATGTTGTGATGACGGATTTGAAGATGCCGGGGATGGATGGGTTCGAAGTTGTGCGGCGGGTGCGGGAGATGGCGCCGGATACGGAGACGATTATCATTACCGGGTACGGAGATATGGACGGGGCCGTACAGGCGCTGCGGGAGGGTGCGTTTGATTTCTTCAGCAAGCCGATTGATATGCAGGGGCTTACGGCCACATTGCAGCGCACGGCGCGGTTCCATGCGCTGCGGATGGAGAGGAACCGGTACCGGGACCGGCTGGCGGACCTGAGCGCCGAGGGCCGGCAGTTGTACGGGCTTTCCGCGATGGTGGGAGAAGGCGCGGCGATCCGGGCGGTGAAACAGCAGATCCGGGAGGTGGCGGAGACGGAAGCGACGACGGTGTTGATTTCCGGGGAGACGGGTACGGGGAAAGAACTGGTGGCGCGGGCGATCCATTACGAGAGCCGGCGATCCGAGGGGCCGTTTGTGGCGGTGGACTGTACGGCGATTCCGGAGGCGCTGGTGGAGTCGGAGCTTTACGGGCATGTGAAGGGGGCGTTCACGGACGCGCGGGAGGAGCGGAAGGGGCGCTTCGAGCAGGCCGATGGCGGGACGATCTTCCTGGACGAGATTGGGGATATGGCGCTTTCGATGCAGGCGCGGTTGCTTCGTGCGCTGGAAGAGCGCCGGATGATGCCTGTAGGAGGTTCCAGGGAGGTTCCGGTGGATGTACGGGTGGTATCCGCTACGAACAAAGATTTGCCCCGGGCGATTGCGAGGGGTGGGTTCCGGCAAGATCTTTATTATCGGCTCAATACGGTGCATATCCATGTGCCGGCTCTGCGGGAGCGGGGAGAGGATATTTCAATCCTGGCGGCGCATTTCCTCGCGCAGTTTTCGCGTGAATTGCGCAGGCCGCTCAAGGGGTTTACGCAGGAGGCTCTGGATGCGCTCAGTCGGCATGGTTTTCCGGGCAATATCCGGGAACTGAGCAACCTGATGGAGCAGGCGGTAATTTTCTGCCGAGGGGAAGAGGTGACGGTGGCTGATTTGAATTTTGCACGGTCTTCGGAGCAGGCATCCGAGCCGGAGGCGGCAGGGGAAGCCGGGTTGCGGCGGGTTGCGGATCCGGAAGATCTGAACCTGGCCGTTTTTGAAGAGAAGGCGATCCGGGAGGCGCTGCGCCGGTGTGCCGGCAACCAGCACCAGGCGGCCGAGCTGCTGGGGATTTCCCGGTTTGCGATCAAGCGGCGGATGGGCGGGTACGGGATTGAATAGCGTCCAACTTCAGTATAGCGGCTTGTTGACCT
>JAQCGA010000103.1 GCA_027619145.1 bacterium
TCAAATGCCGCGAGGGGCTTCCAATTGGGTCCGGTGGAAGGTCGTTGCGTGTGGAGCTTCAGTGCTCCAGGGGCGTACACGAGGGCTTCAGAGTTTCAGTTTCAGGGAAGGGGGCTAGGGGGTTAGGTTAAAGCGGTCTGGGTAATAGCGATTTTTCACGGGCTCTGGATATATTCAGGATTTGTTAGAGGATACCGTGTAGTGGACCGCCGGGGGTGGCGAGGGTGTCCACTTTTTGGGTGATCTTTGGGTCTTCGATGAGGGGTGGAGCGTGGTGGGGTTTGAGGCGGGCGTCTATGACGAGGGGGCCGTGGCAGCCCCAGTGTTTGTGTTCGGTAAAGCTGTGAATGCCGTGGATGTCGTGGGAGGGGTTGGAGCGGGTGAAGACGGTCCAGAGGAAGTTGTTGAGGGTACGGGCGGTGAAGTTGCTGTCATCGACGAGGAGGAGGAGGGGGAAGCCGGTGAGGGTATCTGAGGCGGGTTCGAGAGCGGTGGTGAAGCGAAGGATGGTGTCGGTGGTGGCATTGGGGTTTTGAAATGGAGGGGCTTCGATGGCGAGGATGCCGGGGAGGACGACGGTGGGATTTTTGAAGCCGTTGGGGAGGGGCAGGTTGGATGGGATCTCGTGGGCGAGGTCCCGTTTTTTGTTGCCGGCAGCGGCGATAACGACTTTGGAACCCTGGTTGAGGCCGGTGCCAGAATAGTCCAGGGTGTCTATGGTGGTGCGGGTCTGGAAGTGGAGATCCCGGCACCAGTCCACGCGTTCGAGAATGTGCTGCAAGAAGGTGTCGATGTGGTGGATATTGAGAGTGGGATTGTCCTCTCCGGCGGCAATGATGAGGTATTTGGCCAGGGAGCACGCGCCGAAGCCGAGGAGGGCGTTGGCCAGGGTGAGGAGTTCCTGGGGTTCGCGTTCCCGGTAAGGGACGTAGCGCTCGGAGCCAATGGCGAGGAGGAGAGGGTGTACGCCAGCGGCGTCTACGGCATTGATGGATTTGAGGCCGGGGAGTTCTACGGGGACCATGGGGCCGGTGATTTCGTGGATGAGTTCGCCAAAGGAGGTGTCTTCCTGGGGCGGGCGGCCGACGACGGTGAAGGGCCAGACGGCGTTTTTGCGGTGATAGACGGATTCGACCTGGAGGACGGGGAAGTCGTGGGTGAGGCTGTAGTATCCCAGGTGGTCTCCAAAGGGACCTTCGGGCAAGGTGTGGCCGGGGATGACGGTGCCGGTGATGCAGAAGTCTGCGTCTGTGGAGAGGGTGTGTCCGTTGCGGTGGGCATACCGGAAGCGGCGTCCGGAGAGGCCGCCAGCGAAGGCGACTTCGGGGAGGCCTTCGGGTAGGGGCATGACGGCAGCAAAGGTGTGGGCCGGGGGGCCACCGACGAAGATGCTGACTTTGAGAGGGTCGCCTTTTTGAATGGCGTGGGTGTGGTGGATGCCAATGTCACGACGGATTTGATAGTGCAGGCCAATTTCCTGGTTGGGTTGGTACTGGTTGCCGGAGAGCTGGACGCGGTACATGCCCAGGTTGGAGTTCAGGATGCCGGGGTTGAGGGGGTCCTCGGTGTAGACCTGGGGGAGGAGGATAAAAGCGCCGCCGTCGTCTGGCCAGCATTTGATTTGTGGGAGCTGGTCGATGGTGGTCTGGTTTTTCAGGACGGGGCCGGAGGAGACTTTTTTGGGTGGGATGTTGAAGGCAATGGAGGCAATGCCGGCGGCTTTCCAGGGGGCGCGCAGGAAACGTGGGGGGTCGGCTTTGATTTCGATGAGGCGTTTGACCCATTTGAGGGTGGACCGAAAGAGGAAACGGGAGCGGTCCAGGGTGCCGAAGAGGTTGGAGACGGCAGGGAAGGGGCTGCCTTTGACGTGTTCAAAAAAAAGGGCGGGGCCTTGCGCCTGGTACACGCGGCGCTGGATTTCGGCCATTTCGAGGTGGGGGTCCACTTCTTGCGAAATGCGGACGAGGTGGCCGTGTTTTTCGAGGTCCTGGATGCAGGTGTGGAGGGATTTATATCGCATAATTATTTTCATGAAAAGCGGCTCATGCAAAGGCGCAGCCGAAGGCAGCCCGAAGGGTCGGTGCAGGATGCACCGGGCGCACGACGCAAAGAAAGGCAACCATAGATTCAGGCGGATAAACATACTATGGTAGGGGTGGACCCGTGTGTCCGCCCGGGATTGGGATGGATGGTTGTTTTCCGAAGGTTTGTGTAGGGGCGGACCTGTGTGTCCGCCCGGATGTTGTTTCTGATTTTCGCAGGGGCGGCAAGTATGATACGCCCGGATGTTGGGACAGATCGTGATCCACCCGGTTCCTGGTTTTTGTAGGGGCAGGCCCCTGTGCCTGCCCGGGATTTTTGGGTATGTGACAATATAAAGAGATTTTGGTCTGGGGTCCACTGGAAGAGGACCTGGGGTGGAGTGGGTTTTGTGTGGTATCTGTGCTTCAGGGGCGTACACGAGGGCGGGAGAGGTCCTATCCGAAGGTTGCGAGGGTGCTTCGAGGTGATAAGCTGCGGAGGGTGAGGGAGGTATGTTTTGCTTGATGTTTTGGGATTTTGTGCTGATGTTGGGCATGGTTTGGGATGAAGGCTGTAGAGATAAAAATAAATCATTGGGATTGAAAATTGGGGAGGTTGATATGGAGGTTGAGAAGCGGAGTATTTGTTCGGAGAAGGGGTTTGAGGTTCAGACGAGTAACCGGTATCGGATTCCGGTGAGTGATGGGGTTGTGTTGGGGGCAACGGTGACGCGGCCGGTGGGAGAAGGGCAGTTTCCAGCGCTGGTGTGGTACGATCCGTACCGGGGTGGGTCGGACGGGTCGGCAAGTGGGCTGGCGCAGTACTTTGGGCAGCGGGGGTATGCGTTTGTGTATTTGAATGCGCGGGGGACGGGGAACTCGGAGGGGGTGAGTCGGGATGAGTATATGGTGGAGGAGACGCAGGATGGGGTGGATGCGATTGCGTGGCTGGCGGCGCAGGGGTGGTGTGATGGGAAGGTGGGGATGCTGGGGACATCGTACAGTGGATTCACGACGTTGCAGGTGGCGGCGGAGACACCGCCTGCGTTGAAGGCGATTGCGCCAGCGTATTTTACGGATCGGCGGTACACGGACGATTGCCATTATAAGGGGGGGGGTTTGCGGGGGTATTATGATATGCTGACGTACGGGATTGGGATGGTGGCGCGGAATGGGTTGCCGCCGTTCCGGGAGACGGTGGGGGAGGCGTGGAGTGAGATGTGGCAGCAGCGACTGGAGGAGAGTGAGCCGTATTTGCTGAAGTGGATTTCACATCCAGTGGAGGATGCGTACTGGGAGGTGGGGTCGATTGTGGGGAAGTACGATCGGGTGAAGGCGGCGGCGATGTTGATTGGGGGGTGGCACGATGGGTATTTAAATCCACCGTTGCGGATTTACCGGGCGTTGGAAGGACCGAAGAAGTTGCTGATGGGGCCGTGGTCGCATACGTATGGGGATACGTCGCATTGTGGGCCTCGGATTGATATTTATTTTGAGATGTTGCGGTGGTTTGACCGGTGGTTGAAGGAGATGGACAATGGGGTGGAGGAGGAGCCTGGGGTTCAGGTGTACGAGCAGGAGTTTGAGGAGCCGGTGGTGGATCGGACGGTGATTGCGGGGCGCTGGCGGACGGCGGAGGATTTGCCGGTGGATGAGCCGTGGGTGTATCATTTGTGTGCGGGGGAGATGGTGGAGGATGAGGTGAAAGAGGTGGGTTCAGAGGCGGTGCCGTACCTGGCGGCGGCGAGTAGGAACGGGGGGTTGTGGGATGCGGGGGTGCCGTTTACGTTGCCGGGAGAGCAGGGAGAGGATTCGGCACGGGCGATAAATTTTGTGTCCGAGCCGCTGGCAGAAGAGGTGGCGATTTTTGGGAATCCGACGTTTCGACTGTATGTGAGTTCGGACGTGGAGGTGGTGCCGGTGGCGGTGCGGTTGCTGGAGGTTGGGGAGGATGGGACGCGTGTGCTGGTGACGAGGGGGATTTTGAATACGACGCGGCGGAATGGGATGGACCGGGCGGAACCGCTGGTGCCGGGGGAGGTGACGGAACTGGCGTTTCATCTGGAGGCGACGGCGTGGCGGTTTGGGAAGGGGAATCGGATTGGGATCAGTGTGAATGGATCGGATTTCCCAAATGTGTGGCCCACGCCGCAGGCAGGACGGATTACGGTGCATTGGGGACCGGAGCATCCGTCACAGATTAGGTTGCCGGTGTGGGATGGTGGAGAGGGGCCAGTGTTTGAGTATTTGCCTTCGCCACACGGTGCACGGCAGACGGGGTCCGGGAGTACGCCCTGGCAGGTGGTGCACGATGTGCTGGAGGATCGGTACCGGTTCGTTTTTCAGAATGGAGCAGGGGAGATGGGGGTGTCTCACAGGGATCCGGCGGTGGCGTGGATTCGGGGTGGGCGAGATGCGAGTGTGGCCTGGCCGGGGTTTTCGGTGCGGTCTGAAGCATCGGGTGCGTTGACGAGTGATGCGGATTGTTTTACGATGGATCTGGCGTTGAATGTGTATTTGAACGATCGGTTGTATTTTCAGAAGAGTTGGAGCAGGACGGTGAAGCGGGCGTTGTTGTAAAATCGGCCCCCTGCCCGCGTGTCGGCAACCCCGTGTTGCCGACTTACTTCTGTCTGTTTGCCCCCCACCCGCGTTTCGACGCCCTCGTGGCGTCGATCTACTTTTGTCTACGCGACAAAAGTAGACAAAAACGCGCTCGCTCAGACGCCGCGAGGGGCTTTCAATTTGGTCTGGTGGAAGGTCGTAACGTAGGAGGTTCAGTGTTTCAGGGGCGTACACGAGGGCTTCAGGGGTCCTATCTGAGAAGGTTGAGGGTGCTGCGAAGCCGGAGGGTGGAAGGTCGGAAAATCGGGGTGCACGGCGTAGCCGGGGTGCTGTGGGTCAGGTTTGTTTGTTGCGGGCTACGGTGAGGGATTTTTCGGCCCAGAGGAGGAGGGCTTCGGGGTCTTCGAGGATGTCGGGGGGGATTTCGTAGAACTGGAGGTGTTGGGTGCGGTTGTTGCGCTGGTAGGTGAAGGGGTCCATGCCTTCTTCTTCATAGTCTGGGCGGTTGGTGTCGTCCACTTTGAAGTAGGCGGTGTCGTCTGCGAGGAGGGCGATGAAGAGGCCGTCGCACCAGATGCCTGCGCCGCCGAACATCCGGCGGCTTTTCAGGTCTCCCAGGCCTTCGAGCTGGCTCAGGATGAAGTCGCGGTATTCTTCGCTGACGCTCACGGGCGGATTCCGGGATTATTTGAAGAGGAGTTTGAGATAGAAGAGGGGGCTGGTGAGTTCTTTTTTGGGAATGGCGTTGGCGATCATGCTGCAGATGAGGTCGCTGATCTGGTCGTTGCGTGCGGCTTTGTGGATGACGAAATTGAGGAGGGGGCGCCAGCGGCCCAGGTCCTGGAGGCGCTTGCTGATTTTGAGTTCGTCGCCCAGGGCATCCCAGAGGCGGTCTTCGTAACGTTTGAGGAAGGGTTCGCTGAAGTCGTTGGCCCCTTTGGCTTCTACGGCGGCTTCTACGGCGAAGCGGGCAGAGTAGAGGGCGTTGCCAATGCCTTCGCCGGTGAAGGGGTCGATGAGGCCGGCGGCGTCGCCCAAAAGAAGGAAACCGTTGCCGTGGCTTTTGCGGCGGATGCTGCCCACAGGGAGGTTCCAGCCTACGGGTTCTTCCAGGGGCCGGGCATTCGCAAAGCGTTCTGCAAAGGGCGGACGGTGGATGACTTTTTGAAGGGCGTCTTTGAGGTTGACGTTGTTTTGTTTGATGGCGGTGTGGAGCATGCCAATGCCAATGTTGGCGTGTCCGTTGCCCAGGGGGAAGGCCCAGAAGTAGCCGGGGAGGGCTTCGTCCACAAAGTGGAGTTCGATCTGGTCGTCCAGGCCGGTGACGTTTTCGTAATAACAACGGAGAGCGACGACGGAGTGGTCGCCGTCGTGGAGGTAGCAGCCGGTTTTTCGGGCGACAATGGAGCTGAATCCGTCGCAGCCCAGGACGAGGTTGCCTCGGAATTCTAGTTCCTGTCCGTCGTCGGTTTTTCCGTGTACGCCACAGACGGTACCGTTTTCCCAGAGGAGGTCGCGGACGGAGAAGCCTTCGACGCATCCGGTGGAGACGGCGCGGGCTTCTTCGAAGAGCATGGTGTCAAAGACTTCCCGACGGATGACGAAGCCTTCCATGGGGAGGTCCCTGCCGGTGAGGGCGTCGTGCAGGTCGTGGCGGCTGAGGTCGATGACGACGTTGACGTGGTCTGGGCTGCCGAAGACGACTTTGTTGATGGGCGCACCGGGGAGGGCGCGGACTTTGTCGAGGAGGCCCAGGTCGAGTAAAATGGCAACGGATTTTCCGGAGAGGGCGTCTCCACAGATTTTGTCACGAGGGAAATAGGATTTGTCCAGGAGCAGGGTTTTGAGGCCGTGGCGAGCGGCGTAGAGGGCCGCTGTTGCACCTGATGGCCCAGCGCCGACAATGATGAGGTCGTAGGTCTGGTTCTGAAGATCCGACATCGAAATTCCTGTTGAAAAATAAAGAAAAGCAACTGCAGATGGACACGGATGTCCGGGGTTGTGGAGAACGGTGTAACTTATCTGGAACGGGCGGGGGAGTCAAGCAGAAATCACGGAAGGGCACGGAGCCGCCACCCACCCGGAGGACCCGCCGCACGGAGGGGCACGGAGCCCACCACCCTGAAGACTCGCCGCACGAAAGATATGAAGTTCCGTCTATATGATTGTACTCTAAATCGAGACAGCCTGAAAGGAACGGGGACGATATGTTGATTGATTGCGATGTACATCATCCTGGGCCGACGCAAGAAGAGTGGCTGGCGTTTCTTGATGAGCCGTATCGATCTGAGTTCAAAATACATGGTGGACCGCGACGGACGGGATCTGGCATTCGGGGTGAAGATGGAGGAAACCGGTGGGATGTTCCAAGCAAGGAACCGGCGGATTATATCAAGCACCATCTGGATGTATTTGATCCCCGGTTTGTGATTCTGTCCGGTGTTTATGGGTCCACAGCGGGTTCACCCGATCCCGATTATTCTGCTGCGCTTTGTAAGGCGGATAACGACCGAACGATTGCAAACTGGTTGCCAGCGGATGACCGGTTCATGTTTGGAATTCGAGTTCCTTTACAAGATCCGGATCTGGCTGTCGCGGAGATTGAGCGTCTTGCGGATCATCCGCGAGCGGTATGTGTTTTATTGTTCAGTACGAGCAATCGGATTCCCCTGGGACAACGTTACTACTGGCCGATCTTTCGCGCCTGCGAGCGACATAACCTTCCGATCCATATTCACCCATCTACAACAACGGTTATTTGCAACTATGCGACAACACCGGCCGGGATGGCGACGAGCTATCTGGAAACCAAAATTTGTTTGCCTCAGTTTTACATGGCGAACCTGGTCAGTCTGGTGCTGGAAGGGGTATTTGAGATGTGTCCGAACTTGAAGATTGCGTTTGTCGAGGGTGGCTTTGCCTGGGTGCCGCATCTGATGTGGCGGATGGACAAAGACTACAAGGCCCTGCGTCAACAAGCTCCACGGTTAAAGCGGCTTCCGAGTGAGTACCTCCGGGATCATGTGAAGTTTACGACGCAGCCGATTGAGGAACCGCAGCATCGGGCGCATCTGGGTCAGATCATTGACATGATGGGCGGTCCTGAGATGCTGATGTACACGAGTGATTTTCCGCACTATGACTTTGACCCTCCTTCTGCGATTCCAAAGTCGCTGGGAGAAGATGTTGTACGGATGATTATGCACGATAATGCGGCGGGGTTCTTTCGCTGGCCAACGGAGGCACGCGTATGAGCTGGGTAACTGTGGCCGCGACATCGGAGTTTGATGGAGACGTTCAGAAGAAAATCATTGAAGTTGGGGGGCGGTCAATTGGTATTTTCCGGGAGGACGATACCTGGTATGCGGTTCTGAATTACTGTCCTCATTCCGGTGCGCCTGTTTGTGAAGGGCGCATAACCGGTCGTATTGTGTGTGATTCCTCAGGGGGGTTGACCTACGATTATTCGATGAGGACGCTTCGATGTCCCTGGCATCACTGGGAGTTCGATCTTGAAACGGGCCGTGCTGTGGCAAATGTCCGGGAACGTCTGAAGATTTATCCGGTTCGTGTACAGGAAGGTGAAGTGCAGATTGATGCATGAAGATAAGTACTTTAGACCCCTCCCCCGGCCCCTTCCCGAAACGGAGAGGGGAGAAATTCCCGTCTCACAACCTATGGTAGAATAGCACTTTTCTCCCCCTTTCTTTTAGAAAAATTGCGCACGAAACGTAAAAGGAGATATCGATGGACTCCAAAGACGATTGGGTCAACTACGAGGATTTTGGTGCGAAAGGAGACGGGGTTGCCGATGATCTGTCTGCGATCTGTGAGGCGCATGCGTATGCCAACGCGAATGGCCTGGGTGTGCGGACGAAGGCCGACGCCACGTACTATATTGGTGGTCGGAAGTTGACGGCGGTGATCACCACCGATACGGATTGGAATACTTCGCGTTTTACGATTGATGATACGCAGGTTGAAGATAATCGAGCGTCTGTTTTTGAGGTGCGTTCGACATTGGAGCCGGTGGAGTTGGAGATAAACCGGCTTGCGCGGGATCAGAAGCAGGTGGATGTGCGGCCGGAGCGTGACTGTCATGTACTGGTGGAGAATAAAAATAAGCGGCGTTTTATTCGGCGGGGTCTCAATCAGAATAAGGGGGTGGCCCAGCACGATTGTTTTGTGCTTCGGAGGGATGGGTCGGTGGATTCGCCGATTGACTGGGAGTATGAGGAGATTACGCGGATTGAGGCGCGGCCGATTGACGATGTTCCGCTTGTTTTGCGGGGCGGGATTTTTACGACGTTTGCGAATCGGATGGAGCAGGAGGTGGGCTACAATTACTGGGCCAGGAATATTGTGATTTCACGTTCGAATACAGAGGTGGACGGGTTGACGCATTATGTTGTGGGGGAGACGGCTGTGGGGCATCCGTATTCTGGTTTTATCAGTGTTCATCAGTGCGCCGATATTACGTTGCGCAATTGTTTTGCGACGGGTCACAAGATTTATTCGACGATTGGGACGGCGGGGAAGCCGGTGAATATGGGGTCATACGATTATAACGCGAGTAATGTGGTGAATTTTCGGATGATCAACTGCCGGATGAATCATATTACCGATCGTACGCGCTGGGGTGTGATTGGGTCGAATTTTTGTAAGAATATTTTGCTGGAAGATTGTACGCTTTCCAGGATGGATACGCATATGGGCGTTTCCGGAGGGTACGTGATTCGCGGGTGTACGCTGGGCTGGATGGGGTTGAACGCGATTGGGCGCGGGACGTTGACGGTTGAAGACTCTACGTTGTACGGGAATGCGCTGGTGAGTTTTCGGCGGGATTATGGCAGTACCTGGGAGGGGGATCTGGTGATTCGGAATTGTCGCTGGGTTCCGGCGTGTGGAGAGGTGTGTCGTCCACATATGATCAATGTGAGTAACGATGGGATGCACGATTTCGGGTATCCGTGTTCGATGCCTGGAGAGGTGACGATTGAAGAGGTGTTTGTGGACGATACGAACCATCCTGAGGAGTATGAGGGGATGTACCTTTTTACCGATCCGGATGAGGTGCGCGATGGGGTGGAAGACGGTACGCTGACAGAGGAACGACCTTTTCCTTACGAGGTGTGCCGGAAGGTGACGGTGCGGGGGCTTACGACGGCGAGTGGGAAGAAGCCGCGACTTTCGCCGAGTGGGAAGATGGGCGAGAGTACGGTGGTGGTCGAAGAGGATTGACGGCTAAAAAGATAGGCGGGATCGCGAAGGGG
>JAQCGA010000104.1 GCA_027619145.1 bacterium
TTCCCACCCGTCAAGCTCTCCCCAGAATTGCATCCATACTCACCGACGTATGTCTGAGAACCACATCGCCAAAGTGTTTGTATGGGAACATCTCCGCCGTCACAAACCCATCGAACCCCACCTCTTTCAGCGCCGCCATCACCTCCGGCCAGTTCACATCCCCCTCCAGAAGTTGCACGAACCCCTCAATCGTCCCCACATTCGCCCGAAAATCCTTCAGATGCACTTCCTTCACCCGCGATCCCAGAATCCAAATCCACTGCTCCGGGTACCCCGTCAGCACCACATTTCCCGTATCCAGTAACACCCCCACGTACTCACTGCCCACCTCATCAATCAACGTCCGCACCTCCAGCGGACTCAACAGAAACCGGTTCCACACATTCTCCACCATCACACAAGTCTTCAGCCTCTCCGCGACAGGCGCCACAGCCCGTAATCCCTCCCGAGTACGAACGTACGCATCCTCATACGGAACCGGCTCCACAGAAGAATCCCACGGCAACCCCACGTACCCCGGAATCACCAGCACCCCCGGCAGTCCCATCGCCGCCGCAATCTCCAGAGCCCGGCACACCGTCCGCTCCGCCTTCTTTCTCACCTCCAGATCCGGGTCCGTAAACGCATACGAAAATGGCGCGATCTCCAAACTCGCAAGCCCCACCCCCGCCTTCTCCGCCCGCTTTGCAATCTCTTCTGCCACGCCCATCTCCGACGCCAGCGAAAAATACCCCTCATGATCCACATAAAGCTGAACCGCCTCAAAACCCATCTCCAGCGCGGCATCAAAACATCGGGAGAAATCATCCCCCTGATTCAGAAATCCCACATCCCCCAGAAAATCCGAATTCCCGGAAAACGCCCGAATCACAATCCCCTTTTTCATCTCGCCTCCAAACGGTTTTACCCGAGCCGCCCCATTCGGCAGACAGGTCAAAGTACCTGGGCAACCTATAGTGTATATCAAACACACTCTCTTCGCAGTAAATATGACAACTGGGCTGGTGGACGTAGCTCGACCCGATTAACACCGTGGCATAGACAACTACCATTCCGTCCGGTTTGCAGTTTATCAGGCCCGAGCCACAGCGGCGACACCAGTGCCTCATTGTCTCTCTGAACCACCACTGGGGTGGCAGTACTCACATAACCGGCTTCCGGAACTCCCGGGGCGATTCAGGCTGAGGTCTGCAAGGTGTCCCGGTTCCCCGGGCCTCCCGTCGCCGGTCGACCCTATCGTCGGATCAGGACCCGGCACAGGTTCCGCGTCACGAACACCGTCTGCCAGAAGTTGGACCGGTGCCGGTTTCGACCTTCATCACCTTCCACGTCCAGCGGTTCCTGAACGGACGGGTGCTCCAGAACGCGCCTCGCCAAACCCTCAGCGATACCCTCTCCCGCGTACGTCAGCAGATGCATGCGTTCGAGCGCTTGCCGGATGTCGTCCCTCTTGAGCGCGAGGGCCAAGTTCACCGCGATCTGGATGGCGTGACGGGCGAGATGCGGAAATACCATATGGAAGAACGCCACTAGCGCCAGCCATGCGCCGAGTGCGGACGCGATGATTCCGGGCAGGGTCGCCGCCGCAACAACGGCCGCCACGAGCCCCCCGAGTCCAATGGCAATCGCCACGAGCCCCAGAGCGGTGAGGGCCACGATCAGCAGAGCGGCTTTGGCGATTCCGAACAGCCGCGTCGAGACATCCACTCGAGAGGGGTCGATCTTCAACTCGGTAGGCCCCAGAAGCTTGGCGGTGATGCACGCAGGCGCGAAACCGGGGCCGTTGTCCGTTGTTTCGTTTACACCGTCTCCGAAACCCAGAATGTCGGTAGCCCGCGTGTCCGTCATGAAAACTCCCGGACTGAAATCCCCCTGCAGATGGAATCGGAGCAAAACGGAGTCCAGAGTCAGCAGCTCGCTGATGGGCCAGGACGGCGTCAGACCGACCAGATCGAAACCCACATTTGCGCTGCACCGGATGCTTCCCTGCCCCCGGTTCGATTCCCTGAACTGGATACTGGCATCGTGCGCCCCGAGATTTCGGATTTCGACACGTTCAACGTTCTGGGCAGGATCCAGCTGGAAGGAAAGCCTGAACTTCGCAAGCGTCACAACAACCCGCTCGATAAAGGGTACAAACGGTATCTCGCGTACGATATCGGCAATTTCTTCGAAGTCCGACCAGATCGCCGTCGCCCTGTCTTCAGCCTCCGCGTCCGGAATAAAGGCGTTTGACTGAAAGTTGTCGAGCAGGCTCTGTTCGGTCAAGGACAGGGTCGTGCCGTCGTCCGAAATCAGGTCTGTACCGACAGCGGGATCGAGCTCGTTCTGACGATAGAGACCGTAGAGGGTGCCCAGCTTGAGACTGAACCCGCATCCGACGGTCGAGCTTCTCGCAAGACGGAGTGTCTGATTGAAAATGCTCTCCGGTGTGGCATTGAACCCCGGGACGTACGGATAAATCGTTTCGCCCTCCGCATGCCCGATATCGACCCAGACCTCGCCAGGATGATGACTGCCCGTAACGATTTCGGGGGGGAGGGCCGGATACTTCCCGGTGACATCGACGGGGGGTACTCCCGGGAGGTCCTCGTGCCAGACGACACGACATCCCCCATCTCCCAGGCTAGAATAGGCGTACCGGGACAGACCCGGATTGTGTGGGTCCGCCGTAATCAGTCCACCCAGCGTGTTATCCATCCGGTACGTGAAGGGGTCCGGACCGGCAGCAGGAGAAAAACCGGCGGCAAACGGTTCGAACTGACGGGAATCGAGCTCCGGGCCCAGATTCCTGTGGCTGATGTCCAGAATCTGTGATCGGTTCTCCAGGACTTGCAGGTTCCCACCGCTGAGTCCCAGTTCCAGTTGCCTGTGGACAACGGCCCCGTCTTCCACACTGTGATGGAGAAGGTCTACCGTCTCGTTCTCTCGCGGCGGGGTGCGGATGTCCATCAGTTCTGCCGGCAGAAGGGGGTGGACCATACCGATCCGAAGCGTGGGACCCACTGCGCGCACCCAGACCTGATTCGATTCTCGCCCCACGTAGCGAGGGAATATCGTCGCGTCCACGGACGTGATCTCCACATCGTCGAAGGTTCCATTCCCCATTTCCCTGATCAGGCGTTTGCTGCAGTTCAGAGAGCTGAACCGGGGAATACGCGCGGACAGGGTTGGGTCGAACGGGCTGATAAGTCGCCCGCCCGTCACGCGGTCGCAAGTCACGTACATCGGGTCGAGGCGGTGCAGTCTGGGGCTGAATCCACCCGGAACATCGGTGCGATCTAAGAGGGTCTCGAACGTGTTTGCGTCTCGAATCTGCATATTCAGATCGATTTCAGTTTCGACAGTCTCCAGATCGCTCAGATTCAGGGCCTGATTTCCGATGTCGCCCCCGTCGATGCGACTGTCCCGGATCAACAGCCCGTATCCGAACCTGCTCCAGAGCAGCCCCAGGCGATCGCCTTCCAGCCGCGCGCTGAGATGATATCCGCCGGCCGGCGAATCCTCTCCGCCTATCCTGATGAATCTCCAGCTGTTTTCAGATTCCGGATTCGTAAGCAGATCCTGCAGCTCCGCTGCTGCAAGCAGCAAGTCCGGCTCTCCCACCATCTGCTCCTCTTCCCCCGCAGTATACACCTGGGACAGGATGAGAAGCCGCCGGGTCGGGGCATGATAGTCCGCCCACATGCAGTATCCCTGTCTTCGGTCGTCATTATGGATGGGAAGAATGACCGGTTCCACATCGCGACGGGTAAGCTGCCGCAAATTCCCATCCCAGACCAGCCGAACCAGAAAAGGACGCAGGCGTCTGGCCGGAGGCGGATCCGTGTACTCGTAGAAACGCTTGAAAACCAGGAAAATCATCTGCCTCGCATCCTGATCGGGAGGCGTCACGACCACGTTGACCCGGTCCGAATAGTTCCTGGTCGAAAAGTCCCCTGAAGCGCCGGGGCGGTCTTCTTGATTATCCAGTCTGCGATGACGGATTCTGAAGCTGCGCCATCGATGGAACGTGGCGGGACCGGTGGGCGCATGCCACCAGCTCACGGTTATTTCCCGGGTTTCCGAAGTGACCACAAGAGGAATCTCTTCCCCGTTCAGCGCCTGCAGGGTGGCCAGCTCCAACCCCAGGACATCCTGCTTCCGCATCCGGGGGTCGCCGCGATCGTCGGTTCTGAAATCGACCTGAACATGCTTGAATGGCATAGTGGAGACCTTTCTCCTCGCGTCGAGCGAGGTTCATTCGATGAGGCATTTGTCCCGGCAATCCGCCTCGTCGTTGGACACGGGGGAGTTCCTTTGTGAAGTTGCCCCGGTTTAAATGATTCTTATAGAAAAAACCTCCAGAAAATTGGACATGCCCCGGGAACCCTTCGGGCGAGTAATGATCAAAAGGAATTAGAATTAATTATTTGATAAATTAACAAAATGAATATATCATGCAAGAAAAATGTGAAGGTCCGTTAACGGACCTTCACGAAAGTCCTGCGCTTGTCGCTACGCCACCGCTGAACGGGATACATCAGCATTCCGAAACCTCCCTCCGCCCCATCTCCGGCCTATACCGCTCCACCTTCACCGGCTTCCCCGTCAGAATCGACTCCCCAACCGCCCCATCAATCTCAATATGCCGCAGCCCCGCCCAGCCGTCCGCCACAAAGGGTCTCCCCTCCTTCAGCGCATCCACAAACGCCTTGATATGCTCATCAAATAACGAATGATACCCAGGTTGCCGAACAGATCCCTGTTCGCTAAACTCCGTGTATTCCCAGGCATCCCTCTGGCGCGCCCGGGCAGTCCCTCCAATATCCTGCACCACCACCTCTCCATTCGCAGCAATCCACTTCAGCTCATACTGCAACGCCATGCTCGCCGAAGTCATCAACGTCCCAATCGCACCCTTCTCAAACTTCACCGCCACTGTTTTGGAACTCCACTGTTCCGACCCATCGGAATACGCAAAAACTTCATCTACCTCCCCACCGAAAAAGCGTACCAGATCAATCATATGGTTCCACGACCCCTGCGCACAACGCCCCTGCACCACCTTCAAATCACCGTACTCCTCCCTGTGCTCCCGAATGAACTGCCCCGCCCACCGCACGTTACTCCCACCATGCATACAGAAACACACCCCAAACCGAACATCCCGCCGCTGCCATTCATCTACCAGCGCCCGCGCCCTTGGAACATCCTGCAAATTGATCCTGTACTGACCCTTCTCGGCAACCAGCGGCTTCTCCGTGAACACGTGTTTGTCACGCTGAAAACACTTCATCACCAGATCGAACCGAAACCGCTCTCCCACCGGAATATCAACAATGTCGATCTCCTCTTTCTCCAGCATCTCGTCCACATCCACATACGCCGGAACGCCGTACGTCTCCGCACCTTCCTTCGCCCGTTCCTCTACCACATCACACACCGCTACAATCTTACAGTCCGGGTGCTTCGCAAACGCCGGTGCATGATGGTTCTTTCCCTGGGCACGGTACCCCACAATCGCTACGTTGAACATGGCAGATCTCCTGGACCACTCGTTGTCATCGCCACCGACCGCAGAAACGCAGATCCAATTTGCAATTCTCTCACAACTCAAACTACCCCTTCCCCTCCCACTTCTCTTTCACCCCACCTCATCCCAGAACCGGGTCATATACGCATTGCTCCGTCTCAGCGCATCTGCCCGCTGATCATCCGGCACGTGCTCACAGTTCACCAGATGAACACGCTCTGCCGGATTCCGCTTAAACGCCTTTACGTATAACTCGAACGGACTCTGCCCCGTCCCCAGTTCAATAGACAACATCGGACTGGACCGATCTTTCGCCAGACTATGATCCTTCCAACCCACCACCGGAATCCGATCCGGATACTCATCCACCAGCAACCACCCATAACTCTGCACCGTTGTCATGTGTCCAATATTTAGAAGAATTCCAGCATTCTCACAGGGCATCGAGTCCAACAACAAACGACAATCCTCCAACCCCTCCACCCATGCCTTATAATGAATATCACACCCCACCTGTAACCCTTGCTCCCCGAACGCCTCTGCCACTCCATTCATACACGCGGCAAACCGCCGGATCTCCGCCGCCTTCTCTTCCGTTGGCACACCTGACCGCCCGCAACTCGGTACCGGAAGCGTCAGATATTTGCACCCCAGACTCAACGCACAGACCGCGTATTCCTTCAGCGCCTCAATACCGGATTCAATCCCCGCATCACTTTCAATATCTATCTTCCCCGAAAAGTGAAGCGCACCCACTTCGACCCCCGCGTGATACAGTGCCTTGCGAACGTGTACAGGATCAGATCCGAGCACGTTCGGAAACGCGTTCTTACACGTTCCGTCTGCTCCTACAGGATCCGCATCCCGGTTCGTCAGCAACAAAACTGAACCAAAACCCAGGTCTTTGATGGCCGCCAGTGTCTTCTCAAAAGACATGTGGTGCCCTACTGCATGTGAAACCACGCCAAATTCCATTCGGAACCGCTCCTTTCTTTCGCCCCCAATTGCGGCACATCCGATCAAATTTCTCAATTGCCCTGATGGGCAGAATAAACCTGGCGTTCGGCTTACAGGAATGGCCGACTGAAGGCCTGTGCAAAGAGAATGAAGTCGCCCAGGTCAACGCTACCGTTCCCGTTAAGGTCGTACGCAGGATCGGCGAAACCGAAGGCTCGGGCAAAAAGAATGAAGTCGGACAGGTTGATCTGCCCATCCGCATTGAAGTCTGCCTTGGGATCGGCCAGGATAACCACCGCAGATCCCGAAACCACCACATGGAGCGCACCGTTGTCAGGATCGTTGCTCAGAATGGTCAGCGCACCAGAAATTGCGCCTTCACTACCTGCGCGTATCGTCACCTTCAGGTCATACAACTCTCCGACAGGAATTGTGAAGCGGGTCGCAGATGGAACGACACCGGTGATATCCGACTGGACATCGGTAATCATAAGAGGCCCTGCCCCCGTATTCTGGATCGCCAGTGTAACCGTCGCATCCCGGTTGACCTCCACCTCGCCGAAATCCGCAGATGGAGTTTTCACCAGAATCGCCCCAGGTAGCAACTTGACCGTGACCTGGAAGGACAGTTCTCCCCGCTTCGCCCCATCTGTTGCTGTAATCGTAATACGCGCCGTACCGCCCCCAACTGGTGTGAGCTCCAACTGGCCCTGCACCAGAACGGCCTCAACGACAGAGGATTTACTGCTTGCAGCCGTATACGTGAGGTTGTCCTGGTCTTCATCAACAAACACTCCGCCCTCCTGAATATGGATCACCTTCGGAGCATCCCCCACCTGGAATGACAGATCTGCAATAGCGTTGGCAACCACGGGGCCTCTATTGACCGTGTTCAGAACAATCCGCGCAAGAACTGCGTGGGCACTCGCAGTCGGCGTGCAGTCACTACCCCACCCGAAAAGATTGAAATATTTCGAAGGCTCCTGATCTGTGCCAACGTAATTCAGGATGAGACCTTCGCGCTGGGCGGTGGACACCCATTCTCTGAATGGAACCAGGAAGATGTTCAGGCCTTCGGTCTTTGCCAATCCCACAGCCTCCCCCAGGGCGTTGTTATAGGTTGCGGTGGCCATAAGAACTGCATCGAATGCCCCCTTCTGCGTTTCGCTCAGAATTACAGTGCCCAGAAACTGCACCGGCTCCACCTTCTGCACGACCGCGAACCACCTGGCTCCTTTTTCTGCCAACAACCGGATCAGCGACACAACCGCCTCGGCATCTTCCTTCGCGATTTGCTTTCTTTGTGCATCCTCTATGGGAGAATAAAAATTTCTCATGTTCCCATTCAAGATATAAAGCGCATCGGGATCTGCCGCGCCAGATGCGCCCAGGCCGGTAATAAAATCCGTCACCTGCGTTTCCACGCTTCGATCCGAAGCGCTCAGGAAAACCTCACTCGATGTCGGAGCCCACGCATAGTCCGTTCCGCCCCGTGAGGAGGGCAGGAGCGTCCCCAGATCCAGGCTTTCTGCCACAAGCTCTACATAGACCTTTCCATTCGTCTTGCGCCCGGGCCAGAAGCGACCATCCCTGTTGGCAAAATTCTGATTGTTTCCGATTTCTTCAAGACTTCCACCAAAAACATGGAGGGCCGTATAACCGGCGTAGGCTTGCGTGAAACCGAGCAGAACACCTGCGCATACGGCGGCCAGCAGAGACAAACGATCAAAAACAAACATCAGACATACACCTCTTCCATCCCGTTGTCATCTATTTTTTTCGCTGATTGCCCAGAACCCACACATCCTTAAAAAACTTCTGATGCGCTTCAGACATACCTCTAATCACCGTCGGATTCATACAGGGTTTCGGCTCGTGAAACCGAACTGCAACGTGATTGTACGCACTCAGAATAGCACACCGGGGATGATCCGGATTGGTCCAGGGAGATCCCGTATGCCTCACCCCTTCCGAGAACACCACCAGACTTCCCGGCGGACACCCGTACGTCTCCCAGACCCCGGAGTCCGGATCGTCCGCTTCCTCAGGCCAGTTCCCTTCCTGCGCTGAAACCATATTCGCTTTGTGCGATCCGGGCACAAGACACGTTCCTCCCTGCCCCTTCTTCACCTCATTCAACTCCCACACAACACGCGTCATTCCGCCGTAGATTCGACCGTTGTGAAACCGATAGGATAACGAAGGATCCAGATTCGTACCCCCCACGTGGGGTTTCCACTGGTTCTCGGTGGTTGCAGCGGATCGGCCAGACGTAAAAACACTTTCCAGACGAATCCGTTCACGATCCGGATCAATCACCGTCTGCAAAATCCCCATCGCCCGTGGATGATCAATCAGAAATTCCGCTGGCCCTGCAATGGGTGCCCGATGGTGCTCGGGCAGACTTTCGGGGTCTTTCATTAAAATTTCCACATGCGCCCGAACCTTTTGGATCTCCTCATCCGTAAGCACACCAGGAATCACCAGAAATCCCTTCAGGTCAAAAAGAAACTTCTCGTACTCAGACATTGGATGAACATGATCTCGCTCAGTCTGAGCCGGGGCATCTAAAGTAGAATCCATCGCCTTCATCGCATCCGCTCCTTGTCGAGTGGTTGTAGAACCGCCGCAGGTTTGTCGCATGATAATACGACCCCTCCGGGAATTCAACCGTTTCTTACACCAACCTCCAGCAAACGCATCGACTCCCTCCCGCAACACCAGTTGACATTCCGCCAATCCAGATGCATAATTTTGTATCCCGACCCCCGACCCCTGACCCCTGACTCCTATCATCAACCAACGAGGAAACCATGAACATAACCCCCCACCTGCTCACCTTTCAAGATGGCTCTACCGTCAAAGCCAATTCCTGGCCTAGCCGTCGCAAAGAACTTGCCGACATCATCCTTCCACATGAATTCGGCGGCATGCCGCCAGCCCACGAGGGCATCGACATCATCCGCCGTTCATCGGGCCGAATGCGAGATCTCCCCGGCGCTCAGTATAAAACCTACGAAATCCGCACGCGATTCCCCGGAGGCAGTGACCTCTCCCTCACACTCTCAATCTGGCAGCCCCCCGGCGACGGACCGTTTCCGGTCCTCCTCGATGGGGACGGCTGCTGGCGCTGTTTGAACGACAACGTTGTCCACCAGATCCTGCAACGAGGCAACATCGCCGCCAGTGTGGACCGCA
>JAQCGA010000105.1 GCA_027619145.1 bacterium
CAGCACGCCCCGCTGTTGCTCCCGCCTGAAATGCCCTGTATTGCCAAAATCGATCAACGTGAGTCGATAGCTCTCCAAAAAACGCTCCTCAAAACGGCCTCGCCCTTCCTCCATATCCAGGAAGATATTCCCCGCATGCAAATCCCCATGAAAAAAACCACCGCCAAATATCGCTTCGTCAAACCAGAGCTTCAACAGTTCCTGTACTGCACGGCTCTGCACAGAAAGCAGATTGGCCATGTAATGATCCGCTACCATGCGATTCACCGGATATTTCCCGGCAGTTACCAGTGCGTCCACCGCCTCTACCTTTTCATTGATCCGGTCCAGCGTCCTGCCCGGCACAAATGAAAACGCAACCAGCGAATCCGACGGTATCACAACCTCTGCCAATCCCACCACCTGAACTCTCGGATGTTTGTACGCAGCCGCTGCCGTTCGAACCTCAACCACCTCGTTCCCCAGATTCGTCTCACGTGCCAGCGTTGCGCGCAAGTCTCGCAACAGCTTCCGGGCGAAAGGACCCGTGGCCACCTCGTCAATGACCGCCATCTCCCGCTCAATCGCCTCCTGCAAACCCGGGCGCTTCACCTTAATCACAAACGGCCTGCGCCTGCTCCTATCTTTCCAGATCACCCGGTGCGCCTGCGCAATCGTACCTGAACCCAACGCCGGGTAAACCACTTCCAGTACCGAATAGATCGAATCCGCCACTGAGCGTCTCAACAGAGATTCGGTCATCTCCTTCACATCCTCTTCTCCAAACGACCGAACCCCGCTCTTCAACTCTCCAAGTTGCTTCTTCACCGCCGGATCCAGACAATAATCGCTCACCATCTGAAACAGCTTCTGAAGTGCCGGACCGGCTGCCTGAAACAATGCGGACGTACGGTGTGCCGGTTCCGCCATCAAATACGAAATCACCAGCAGATGCCGGTCTCCGAACTCCGAAAAATAACGCGGTAAAAGCCCATCCATCAGCCCCGCATATTCCTCGGGCATGCCCTTCGTAACCGTATGAAAATCTATCAACGCTGAAATCTCAAACAGCCCAGCCTCTGGAGACAATCTCCGGTTTATCTCGTCAACCATCCCCTCAAACAAATGATCGCGCATCGCCCACTCAATCATCTCCATCCGCCGCCCCTGTTCCGCATCCCGGTACACCCGTTCCAACACGCTCAACGCCAGATAGCGCAAAGCCGGCTGCTGAAAAAGATCCACACCCGGAACCAGAAGATTTTCTACACCGGATTGCGCACCCGCCCGCCGGGCAATGGCTTCCACATCCAGGTACACACTGAGCAAGCTGTCAATCCCGGTCTGCAGCACTGCACCGTTACCCAACAACCCCTCCAGTTCCGCCTCCACCACAGCACGACCCAGACCCCCGTTCAGCCAGCCGATAACATCCGGGTACCGTGTAAATACCTTTTTTAACCGCGCCACGCTCTCCGGCCTTCGAGCCGATTCTCCGCGCGAAACCGAGGCCGCGTACACAGACTCCGCCAGAAAATTCCGGAAAATAGGTCCTCCGGCTGCATCCTCTAATGCCAGTAATTTCTCCAGCTTGGGAGCCGGATATTCCGGCAACACAAGCGACTGTCCACCAGCATCTAGAACCGCGCTTCCTCCAAGAACAACCAGAAAGAAATACAATCGTAAAACGTTTCTAAAATTCTTATGCCAATACTCTGTAAATCGACTCAATATACACCCCTTTGCCCGCGTCTTATTTTTTCAGGTATGCATTACCTCTCAAATACATCCAACAATAAACTCACGTCAGCCCTTCATCCCTGCGCCAGCATTCCAACGGATGCTCCCTTGGCGCAAGCGGCGCATATACTCGCGCACCCTGGCGGTGAGATGCCCATGTCGCATGGATCATCTCCAGACAATCCCGTCCATCCCTCCCACTGGCAAACGGCTCCCGATCCTCCTCAATCGCCCCCACCAGATCCCGTAACAACAACCGTTGGAGAAGCAATCGTTTGGAATCCTTATCTCGCGTCTGTCCCTCTTCGTCCACATCCTCTTCCGCCAGGGGAACCGGCTCCCAGGCCTCCGCCGGATTGTGATGTGCTCCCTTATGAATAAACATCGATGTACCCACGCTCTCCCGCAATGCAATCCGCCCCTCCGTCCCAATCAGATCCAGCCCGTACCCGGTATCATCCGTCTGCGGTTGCGCCAGAAAGACAGCCTCTGCATGAATACCGCCCTTGAACCGAAACGAAGCAAACCCGCGCTCCCCCAGCACCAGCCCTGCGTCCCGGTCCCTGGGATTCACTTCCTGCGTCGTCTTAATATCATACACCGTGGACATGCTCCCATCCAGTTGTGTAAGATGCGCATGCGCCCATTCCATGTCTCCACAAAAAAGCCGCATCCAGTCGTACAAATGCGTCCCCATCTCCATCAGCGAATTCCCCGCCTTCCGTCCTCCCTTATCATATGCTCGCACCTGGATCACCCGCCCAATCTCACCCTGTGCGATCCGGTCCAGCACATACCGGTTGTACGGACTCCCACGCTGAATGTGATTAATCGCAAACTTTACCCTATTCCGTTCGCACACCGCCACCATCTCATCGGCCTGAACCAGATTCAACGCAGTCGGCTTTTCGCAAAATACATGAATCCCACGCTGGGCCGCCGCAACGGTCGGCGCATGATGCAACGGTGCCTGTGTCGAAATGATCACAATATCCGGAGCCAGTTCATCCAGCATCCGTTCATAATCCCCAAACACCGCCGGGACACCCGTAAGCTCTTTCCAAACCCGCGCCCGTTCCGGATCCGGTTCCGCGCCCCCCACCAGTTCGCAATTCGCTTCCATCTGCACCGCCTCGGCATGGTGCTTCCCCATTCCGCCCAGGCCTACAATCGCAATCCGGTAACGCTCCATCAGTTTATTCCTTTTCATCGAACTCATATGGGCTGAACTCGAAATAGTACAGTACGCTTCCCCACCCGCCCGCTAAGATCCACCGTTCCTCGCTCATCCACCTCAACCAACACGCCCTCGACCTGCGCCGTATCCACACACCACCCATCGGGAACCCGTGCTCGCAACAAAATCCTGTCTGCACATCGCTCGGGCAAATCAACCTCCGCAACGATCTCCCCTTCGCTCAATCGGGAAACCATCCGTACCGACACCTTCCCAAATGCCGTGGGTGCATCCACAATCCGAATGGTCTCCCCATCTGCCAACCACCGGCGCGGTGTGGCAAACATCAACCGCAACGTATCCGGCTTTCCGTCATCGTCCAGATCCCAATCCTGAACCAGCAGATAGCGAAGCATCCACAAAAAATAGGCGTTTGCCGCGCTATTCGGCGGAAGGAACACCTGTCTCCCAAACGGATCTGCCGGCACCAGACACGACGCCTCTCCGTCCAAAAATGTATCCCGACTCATCCCCTGTGCCAGTTTCCCGTAAAAACTTACCAGCGCCCGGTCCACGTGATCTTTTCGCAGCAGCGCCATCGTGTACCTGAGCCCGTACAAATTATTCACATTGCTCTTATTTACCCAGAATTCCATATTCGGCCTGCAACGAATCATCCCCATGCAAATCCCACCGTGTTCGTGCAAATAATCCAGCATCTCCTGCTCCCGATCTCGCCCAACTCCGAATACCCTGGAATCCAGAATATACGGTGCCATCAAATTCCAGTAACTACCCGCCTTGTCCGCCGTCAACTCTTCATACACCCGCTCTTCTCCGAATAGCGCCACCGGAATAAACGGCGGGTCCTTCGATTCACTCTTCTCCACCGCCGCCAGAATCTTCTCCCGGAACTCGCTCGCAATCCCCAACAGCCGTTCCGCTTCCTCTGCCTCACCCACCTCGGCCAGCATCGCCGCCGCATCGCGCAGCCCGCGCCATCCGTTCGCATTTGAATTCAGCGAATACACAAACGTCGGCACATCCCCACAGTACCGTTCACGCGGGAACAGCCCACTTTCCTGTTCCCGATGTTCCAGAATCCGCTCCACCTGTGCCGCCCACCGTTCCTTTTGTTCATGCACGAACGACACATCTTTCGTCAACCAGAAATAATGCGCCAGCAACTGCAACTTAAAACCCGCCTGATGGTACTCCAGACCCTTCCGAGTATAATCCAGCAGAGGCAGAATCATCCGCCGACCATCCTCTACATGCCCCCACAACAGCAGGCTGCGAATCGCATCTCCACCTTCACTCACATAAAGCTTCTCGTACTGATTATGAGCACTGTAACACAACGCGTCGTCCCGCAACATCTGATAGTTCCCCACAACCAGCGACTGCCAGGCATGGTTCACCATCGCCTCCGGCACTTCCACCCGCATCCCCCGCCCCAGCACTTCTTCCCACCGTTCCACACAGGCCTGCCGCTGCCGTTCGTACTCCTCTGCATCCAGCGCCTTCGCTTCCGGAACCTCTTTCGGCTCCGTAAACACAGCCAAATACGCGGGTCGCTCCTGTGTAATCGATGTCTTCAGAAAATTCCACGCTCCGTCCCAACGCCAGGAACCGTCCTGCTGCACCAGCGTCCGACCCGCATCGTCACACAACCCCGCCTCAGAAAATTCCTTCCGCCCCTGCCACTTCACATGCGCCGTTAAATCGCCCGCCGTTCCCTCTACCAAACTGAACTTCACAAACACCACTCCAGACTCCGCCAACGCCGGATCCACCGAAGCAAACACCTCCTGAGCATATACGCAACCTGCATCTTCATAGCGCGACTGTACAATCGGCAAATACCCTTCTGCATACCGCGACCCATCCAGCCGCTCCGGAAACGCCCCGTACAACACTTCACGCCGCCCCACCCGCAACGTGATCGGAAACCCCACGTCTTTCCATCCGTGCCCACCTTCCGCAGACAAATTGATCCCACTCCCATTGCTCACATACCGCGCCTTGCACAGTGCCCCTGGTGCTCCCAACACAATCGGACAGTGTCGAAACGTCGTATTCACATACCGAATCGGCGGCAACAACCGTTCAAAAAACGCATAACTCGGCCCGTTCTCCTGCGCCATTGCCGCCTCGCCCCACACATCCCGCTTTGCCAGCACCACGTCTTCCACCGATAGCACTTCCCGTACAGAGGTTCCGGCCATCAACTTCTCCCTTTTAGAAAAACTTAGTCATCACCCAGACTCACCGCAACGCATCTTTCCGCTTCACCAGCTGAAAAGCCAGCCCCCACGGATCGCGTAACAACGCCATCTCGTCTCCATCCACCGTTACCAGCACATCCCCCTCGGCCTTTGCGCCCGCCTGAATCAATCGCTTTTGCTCACCCACCACATCTTCCACAGAAAATGCCAGATGTAGCACCCGCGCATCCCGGCTCCCATAACCCGGTTGCTCTTTCTCTCCCGGAACCAGCCGCGCGTCCTCCAGTTGCAATACCACCTGTCCTGTCTCATCAGAAACGAAAATATCTCCACCGCCACCACGCCGAACCTCTCTCAACCCCAGATATTCACAGTACCACGCCACAGCTGCTTCCGGGTCTGCCACCATAAATGCCATATGCTCAATCATCAAAACCTCCCCATCAGTACCTGTTTTTTGCTCGAAAGAAAAAAATCAAATCCCCTCACCTGGCTTCCAACCCAGTTCCTCAAACCGCCCGCGTACCAGCGCCTTCATTTCCGTCGAACGTCGCAACATCTCCGAAATCTCGTCCGCCAGATCCTCCGGCTCATAAACCGTGCCTTTGCGCACCGTCAACACCGGCTGGATCATCCACCGCCCCACCTCTTTATTTTCCCGCACATCCAGAAACTCAAACGCGCCTTCTGCCACCTCAAACGCCGCCAGATCTGCCACCGTACCTACTTTCAACGTACCCAATTCGTCTCCCCACCCAATCGCCGTTGCTGGCGCACACGTCGTCTGCCGAACCACTTCTTCCAGTTTTACACCCAGGTTCAACAACTTGGACGCCGTTTCTGGCAACGAATGTACAGGATCATTCAAACACTGCACGTGCAAATCCGTACTGATCACATCCGAAGAAAATCCCTGTGCCAGTGCCTTCTTTGCTACGTCAAACAGAAAACTTCCTCCACCGTGTCCCAGATCGAACAACACCCCGCGCTCCCGTGCCTCCCACACCTGGGACAGCACCACATCGTCTTCCCCCAGAATCGTATCACTCCCTCCGTGGAAACAATGCGTCACAATATCTCCCGGCCGCATCAGCGCCACCACATCGGGTACCGGCATACCCACAGCAATATGCGCCATCACCCGTGTCCCGGCCAGCTCTGCCGCCCGCAGTGCCAGCTTCAACGGCTCCACCCCATTTTCTCCAACCTGACCTGGACCCTGCCGCACCTTGATGCCCACGCAACACTCCGGCGCACTGTGTGCCACAAATGCCGTCCGCTCCGGATCTGCATACCGCAAATCCTGCATCTCACCCACCGGACCATACGTAAGCCCAATTCCGCTAATATGCAAAAACGCCAGCACCTGCGTACGTGACGGCGCAGCAATATACTCCCGGAATCCCTGAAAATTTGCCCACCCCGGGCTACCCGCATCCACCACCGTTGTCACCCCGGTAGCCAGACACAGTGCATCTGCCTGGATCCCCCAGGTGGTCACACCGGCATACACATGCGTATGTAAATCGATCCACCCCGGCGTCAACACCTTCCCGGATAGATCTACGTGCCGCTTTGCATCGCTCCGAATCTGCGGCGCAACCTCTACAATCATCTCTCCTTGCACCGCCACATCGTACTTCCCGTGCAATCCCTGCGACGGATCAATTACCGTCGCACCTTTCAACACAAGATCGTACGCCGGTCCGCTCATTCCCCCTCCTTCAAAAATCTCGCCTCCCCCACGGCTTTCACTTCACCATCCGCCACCTCTATCAACGCGGATGTCCGCACCCGAACCCGCACCGGACCTTCTATCGCTCGTAAAGGGAAAAACAAATGCTTCGCCCCGGTCTCCGTCACCGCAAATCCCGGATCCGCTTCCAGCACCAGATGAGATTCGCCTTCACCGGACACAACAGATAATACCCGGCACCCTCGCGTGGACCCATCACCAAGCTCCACCACGGCCGTTGCACCTTTAAGCGCCTCCCCCTTGGGAAATGCGCCGGTAACCACCAGCCCATCGCACTCATCTCCTGCATCCTTGCGCAACGTACCGGTCACATCCCCTTCGTACACACCGCTACCGGTCACCGTATATCCCTTCCAGCGCAACGTTGCACCACCCCACAACCCCATGCGTTCCGGAACGCCATCCCGTTCTCGCACAAATCCCATCTCACCATCCAGATGCAGGTCCCCTACCTCCACCGGCCCCTTCCCTGTCCGGTAGACGATATGGTCCGTTACCCCGTGATGCGTAATTGAAAGCGCCACTGCATTTTCTCCGGCATCATCCACTCCAACCGTATCTACAAACGGCGCGTCTTCATACGGCTCGTGTACCGCTGCAAACACACTTGCCAGAGGTGCCGTACCTTTCCGCCGCACCAACGCAATCGGCATCCGGAATTTATCCTGCAATACATCGTTCTCTTCTGCCCGCCGGAACGACATCGCGTCTCCTGCGAACACCTCCGCACCACGCTGCCCGGGTACATGCGTCCGCACCCCAACCGACGAATGCTCCACCGTAAACGTCATCGTCAATCCATGCTCCACTTCGCCCCGCGACACATTCTGGAAATACGCGTACGCAGAATTCCGGCCTTCTGCATCCCCCGAATCTGCCTCGCCTTCAGGAAACTGCACCTTCACACCCGGAAGCAAATTCTCTCCAAAATGCTTCATCATCACATCCATCCCCACCCATCCATCTGCATCCGCACTCCCGTGCAACGCCCAATCATGTTGCGACCCACCCGCCACCTCAAACAGGTCCACTGCGTACACCTCCGCACCTTCTGCCTGCACCAGCATCAGCCGATCTTCAAACAATCGCTGAAGCCCCGGGTACCCACGCTCCCCACTTGCCGCCATCCACTGCACACCATCGTGCGCCACCTCAAATGCCAGCAGCCTCCCGTCCGAGGGTCCTTTTTTACCGCGCGTGTACTGCCGGGTCTCATCAATCACCACCGTATTGTGGCCCAGTGTACTCGTACTCCACATTCGATGCCGCGTATGCGTATACCCAACATCCGGCAACAACTCCAGTCCTTTTGCGAACAACGTCATCTGTAAATTGTCTGCGTGCTCGTGCCCGTACCCTCCCGAAAAATGCAAATGGAGCTGAGCCTGTTCTTTTCCTTCTCCCTGGCCCAACCACGCATGCCCCACACCTGCCAGTAGCGTTGACTCAGACCGTTCCGGCACTTTCAGATTCCGAAAATGCGCCCAGCTATCGTGAATCGTAATCACCCGCCCATCCGGGTACCGGCAAATGTCCTCAATTCGCTTCGCCCGTGCAACCACCGCAAGATCCCGCTCCAAATTCAGGTCGTCAAACCGGGTTCCATCCTCCGGATCCACGTACCCTGGCGGGTCCGAATAGCCCCGCGCCGCATCAAACACCTGCGCCATTCCATGCATCGTCATCTGATGATATCCCACGCTACCTTCCAGCCAGAACCCATCCTCGTAAAACTGACGTTCGAATAAACCCCGGCTCTGTCGAACGCCCTCGTGCACCAGCCCGGGATCGCCCAACACCCGCCCAATCGCAACGTACCCCTCGTAAATCCTCGGTGCAGCATTGCTATAATCCGTCTCGTGAAACTGATCCTGTCGGATGGCGCCTCTGAAAAAATCGTTTTCGATCCGCGCCTTCACATCCACCCCAAGCTCTTCAGAAAGCCGCTCCAGCTCTCCACTTCCACAAATCGAATCGTATGCATACACCAGATTCGACGGCATCTCATCGTGCCGCCAGCGTCCCCACTTTCCGCCGCCGGATGGATACGGCGGCTCCAGTGCAAACCCCTTGGGTCTGTGCGGCCAATCCTTACTCACCAGAAACCCTGGGTAATACCGCCCGAACGCATCCAGAATCAATGCAGCCCGACGCGCGTACTGACCATCCGCTGTCATCTGATACAACGCCCCAAAGTTATGGGCAATTCCTGAAAAATACGACCGCGCTGCCCGCCAACCCCGGGCCGAGAAGAAATATTTATATCCGGATTCATCTTCCCAGTACGAGTACTCCACCTCTTCACCCACCGGGTTCATCACCTTCATCACCCGATCTTCGGGAAACTTCTCATTCGGAAACACCATCTCACAAAACTTACACGTCACATGGTACGGATCTTCCAGCGTCCAGGAAAGCTGTCCCTCCTGTGTACCCGCATCGCAATTCGGGCAACCCATAAACAGAAACCCCGTCTTATCCGGAACCAGATCCACCATCTCTTGCTCCGACAACTCCATCACCGCTGAAACAACCTTCTTCAATTGCTCAACCCGTTCTGCAGACCCTTCCTCCGGATACACCGGACGCATCGCTTCTGCCGCACAGACCGACTCCACCATACCCAACAGAAAAACGCCCATAAAAACGCTGGTGAAAACACATAAAAGAAACAGCATCACGCTACTCCTCATCTTGAATAACTTCCCGATTTCTGTCTATAAACTGGGCCTGACGAAAAACCACTATTGTCCT
>JAQCGA010000106.1 GCA_027619145.1 bacterium
CGCGCAGGGGGGGTAGATTATATTATCAAGCCCTTTCAGCGCGAAGAGGTGCTTGCCCGTGTGCAAACCCATTTGGAGATTAACCGGTTGGCCCGGGAGCTGGAGCAGCGCAACGGTGCTCTGAGTAAAGTAAACGCGGAATTGGCAGAGACGAACCATCGTTTGAAAGAAGAAATTGCCGGGCGAGCGCGTGCCGAAACAGCCCGGGCTGAAGCGGACGAGCGTTTCGATCTGATCTCTCAGAATGAAGCGAAACGATGGGGAATTGAGGGGTTCTGCGGACGGAGTAAGACCATTGCCAGGATCCTGGAAGATGTACGGCAACTTCAGCAGACGGGCACCACATCCGTGTTGATTCAGGGCGAAAGTGGTACTGGAAAAGAACTTGTAGCACGTGCAATTCACTTTGGGTCCAGCCAGCAGGAGCAGGCATTTCTGGTTGTGAATTGTTCGGCCATTCCGGCTGAACTGGCTGAATCGGCATTTTTTGGACACGTGCGTGGGGCGTTTACAGGGGCAAATGCGACACGCCGGGGGTATTTTGAGTTGGCCGATGGGGGCACGTTGTTTCTGGACGAGATTGGGGATATGTCTCAAGAAATCCAGGCCAAGCTGTTGCGCGTGCTGGAAGATGGATGTGTGGTTCCGGTGGGTGGCGCTGAAGAAAAGCAGGTTCACGTTCGGGTGATTGCGGCCACGCACGTAAATTTGCCTCAGAGTGTTGCAGAGGGCCGGTTCCGGCAGGACCTGTTTTATCGTTTGGCCCGGTTTGTGGTGGATGTACCGCCCCTGCGTGAGCGGTTGGAAGACGTACCGCTGCTGATAGACCACTTCTGTGCATTGTTCGCAGAAGAAATGGCGATTTCTACTCCCAGGTTCAGTACCCAGGCACTACAGGAATTGATGAGCTATTCCTACCCTGGAAATGTGCGTGAACTAAAAAATATCGTGGAGTTTGCTCTGATCAAGAGTGGGGGTGACACGGTTGGTCCCGAACACCTCCATATGGTTCACATCCCACAGCCTGGGGGTCTGGTTCCTGGTGAGACCGCGCCAGATTCCGACGATGCCGCAATTTTGGCCTATGTACAAACGTGCGGTCGAATCAGCAATGCGGACTGTCGGAAGCTGCTTTCTGTGGACAGGCGACGGGCAACCTATTTACTGGACAAATTGTGCACCGCAGGCTTCCTCGTGCGCGTGGGTTCAAACCGGGGAGCACATTATACCGCATCAAAATGAACGAACAAATGAACAATTTGTTCGTTCATTTGTTCGTTGAATTGTTCATTCTAGCACCTGCTATTCCATAAAGTTCGTCCTCGCCTGGGTTCATCCCCCTGTGAGGGCTGTTTTTTTTCCTAATTCACCTCAGATTCTGATGTTTTCACCGGATGTCGCTGCTGGCATCCGGTTTGCATTTGTAGCCTGTGTTCGTAAACATGTTCCGTGTGTTTTGCTCTGCCGGATGGGCACGGGACGGACGCAAAAGGGGGGGTTGGTTATGGCAACAATCGTAATTCTGGACGATGTGGACGCATTGAGGCAGATGTACGTGGACGTGTTCCGTTCTCTGGGGCATCGGGTTCTGGACTTTGACGACGCAGCTCCGGCCCTGGAAACGGTGAATTTCGCCGAAGTGGACCTGGTGATTACGGACCTGGACATGCCTACAGACGGACGGACAGCGATCCGCTGCCTGCGGGACCGTGGCGAGACGGTTCCCATTGTTGTTCTAAGTGGTTCTTTTCATCTGGTTGAGAGTGACGAACTGTTGGGGCTGGGCGCCCAGGCGGTGATTCGGAAGCCTGTTCCTTATAGAGACCTTCTGAAGGTGGTGCTGGACCTGTTGGACAAGGTTCCTGCTGCTTGCAAAAATTGATATGATAACGAGGAGCGTGTCAGATGCGGGTGGCGATTGTAGCAGCAACCGGGTCGGTGGGCCGACTGATGGCGTCATGGCTTGTGGAAGCCGGGGTTCTCTCTCCTGCGGACCGCCTCATCCTTGTAGGCCATTCACAGGAGAAGTCTATTCTGGCAGATGTCGTTCGCAATCTCTGCGATACGTTCCATCGAATTCCGGAGATTCTGGTGAGCGTGGAACCTCGGGTGCTGGATACGGACCTTCTCCTGTTCTGCCCGGAGGATTCGGAACAAGCGGCTGGGGCTCCATCTGGTCAATATTCGTTCCGGTGCCTGGAACCCGGAAGGGCTGCTATTCTGGTTGCAGCGCGACCCGTTGCTCAGCTTTCCAGGGTGTTCCCCGAAGGTATGGATACATCGCGGGTGATCGTGTTGAATCCTAAGATGGAGGCGCGCCGGTTACGAGAAGAGGTTCTGGAGAGAATGGACAGTGTGCAGATCGGCGATGGGGCCGCACCAGCTCAGGGGTATGAACCCGCAATGTTGTATGCAATCATGCGGGTTTTGAGCAGTGTTTGCAGATGTATTCAAACCTCCGAGGACGTTCATTCAAGAGAAGACATATCCCTCGAATAAAGCAGGGGGTGCGGCTAAGATCATGAGGCGTCGGTACGGGTTGTCAGTATTGTTTATGCAGGTTGTTTTTCTGTTGCCCTTCTGTGTAATACAGAAGGGCTTTTTGTATGGTACCGAGAAGAATTCCGCAAGAAGGGACGCACGCATATTTCCCTTGCGCGATGTGAGAATTACGGAATATCTTTAAGGGTAAAGCAATCGTGTAACTACAGAACGTCAATTCCTGACTGAAAAGGTGTGCTGATGTCAGATTCAGATCAGAGGAGTGCATACAAAGAGCTGGATAACCGTACTTCTTTTTTTGATCGGGATGTCATCCGAAAGATGCTGAAAATCTTTCTTCCAGTACTGGTCCTTGTCGCTGCGGTAGCAGGCACTTTTTATTTTTTACGAAATCAGGCAGACCTGGCTGCGATTCGCCGTATGGAGCAAGGGCTGGTGTTGCTGTTGAAGGGGGAAATGGAAATTCGATTGCAGTCTGTGATTTCAGACCTCCTTTTTCTGGCCTCGGGGCGGCAGATACGCGAGGTGTTTGAAGCAGAGGACCCGTCAAAGGCAAAACAGGTTCAGGAGGAACTTTTTGAGCGGTTTGTGCGCACCCAGGGGATGTACGATCAGGTTCGCCTTCTGGATCGAAAAGGCATGGAAGTGATTCGCGTCAATTTCAAAGAGGGAATTGCGCAGACGGTGCCCACATCCCAGCTACAGGACAAGGGGGACCGATATTATTTCAAAGAATCAAAAGACCTGGATGAGAGCAGTGTATATGTTTCCCCTTTTGATTTGAATGTGGAGGCAGGAGCGATCGAAGTTCCGTATAAACCGATGGTACGTTTTGCTACACCCGTGTTTGGCACTCAGGGCACAAGAAATGGTGTGGTGGTTACAAATTATCTGGGTGCACGCTTGCTGGGTGATATTGGCGAATTGGACTCCAGTAGCAAAGGGGACCTGATGTTGCTGAATGCGGATGGGTACTGGTTGCGGTCGCCGGACTCCAGCCAAGAGTGGGGGTTCATGTTCGAGGAAGGGCGGAACAGGACCTTTGCAAGCCGGTTCCCCGCCGCCTGGGATAAGATTCAAACGTCGGACGATGGGCAATTTGAGACAGTCGATGGCCTGTTCAGCTATCATACCGTTCGGCCGATGTTCCGCGTATTGCCGGTAAGTGGGGAAGACGGTACGGTGGTGAAATATCCAACGCCTCGGGCCTGGATCCTTGTTTCGTTTGTCGCGTCTGATACCTACTACCAGGATGCCCAGCGTCTCCTGATCTGGACTTTTTTATTGGGAATAGTGGTGTGCGCTGCAGCGCTGGCAGGATGCTGGAGGCTGGCGCATGCGGCTGTATTACGGATCAAACATGCGGCGGAACTAGAACGTGCGCGGGACGCTGCCGAGGCCAGCAACAAGGCAAAGAGCGAGTTTCTCGCAAATATGAGCCATGAGATTCGTACGCCGATGAACGGTATTTTGGGCATGGTGGATCTGGCGCTGGGAACGCCGCTGGCGCCAGGGCAGCGAGAATACCTGGACATGGTGAAAGGATCGGCCGAATCTCTGATGGACATTATTAATGACATTCTGGATTTTTCCAAGATCGAGGCAGGGCGTCTGCAGCCTGATCCAGTAGAGTTCCGGCTCTCATCTTCGATGGACCATGCGATGAAGACCCTGGCTGTTCGTGCTACACAGAAGGGCCTCGAATTGACGTTTGAGGTTTCTCCTGAAGTGCCCGATCTGCTGGTCGGGGATGCTGTGCGGCTTCGTCAAATCTTGATTAATCTGGTTGGAAATTCCATCAAGTTTACAGAGCAGGGCGAGGTCGCTGTGAGGGTTGTGGTTGAAGAAAAACGTGATGAAGACCTGGTCTTGCATTTTAGCGTTTCCGATACGGGCATTGGGATTCCACCAGAGAAGCAGCGGCTTATTTTTGAGGCGTTTACGCAAGCCGACGGATCAACGACGCGTCAATTTGGAGGCACCGGGCTGGGGCTGGCCATCTCCGTACATCTTGTGGAGATGATGGGGGGGCGGCTGTGGGTGGAAAGTGAGGAAGGCAAGGGAGCTACATTCCACTTTACATCGGTACTGGGTGTAGGTGCCGCAGACGATGCTCCCCCGGACGCACTGCTGCCAGATGCACGAGGTCGGAAGGTACTTGTGGTGGACGACCATCCTACCAATCGGCGTATTCTGGATGAGCTACTTCACCGCTGGGAAATGAAATCTGTTTTGGCGGAAAGCGGGTCAGATGCGCTGGCGCATCTGGAGCGTGCTGTAACCGAAGAGGAGCCTTTCGATCTGGTGTTGGTAGATTACCAGATGCCAGGAATGGATGGTCTCATGCTGGTTAAGAAAATTCGAGATCACGCGTCCTTTTCGGGCGTATTCATTATTCTGCTTACCTCTGCCGGGCATACGGAAGATATTGAGCATTTCTACGAACTGGGAGTACGGTCTTGTTTGATGAAACCAATACATGCATTGGATCTGCTGGATACGATCCGGGAGACTTTTGCCAGGAAGCAGGAAGTCCTATTGCCGGATCGTTCTCCCGGTGAAGCGGAGTCCAGTGCACAGGTTGCACGGAAGATTCTGTTGGCAGAAGACAATGCGGTTAACCAGCGATTGGCCACCGTGCTTTTAGAGAAGATGGGCCATTCCGTCCGTGTTGCGGGCAATGGAAGAGAAGTGCTGGAGATGTACGCAGATGGAGATTTTGATTTGATTCTGATGGATGTACAGATGCCTGAAGTGGACGGTTTGGAGGCTACCGGACAGATTCGATTGCAAGAAAAGAAGAGCGGAACCCATGTGCCCATTGTTGCGATGACGGCACATGCGATGGATGGCGATCGAGATCGATGCCTGGAAGCTGGGATGGATGATTATCTGGCAAAACCGATCAGTGGACAGACTTTGAGCGCCGTCATTGATCGGTGTTTTTTGCAAGTGGATGGTGCTGAACCTGCGGGCGAAAGTGAAATGTCCAAACCGGGACAAGCCTGGGATGCGAAAGATGTGCTGGAGAATCTGGACGGCGATGATGAATTGTTGCGGGAATTGGTGCAGATGTTCCTGAAGGATGGACCGAGACGGGTCGAGGCCCTCCGCAAGGCAGTCTTGAATGCGAATGTTGCAGAGGTTCAGCGCGAAGCCCATAGTTTGAAAGGGGCTCTCGGAAATTTTCAGGCGTCCCAAGCGGTGGCTCTCGCACAGAGTTTGGAGCAGAAGGCGGGGGACCAGAATTTGCAGGGTGCTGACAGAGAAGCAGCCGCATTGGATCGGGCGGTGCAGGAACTCTGTGTTGGGATGAAGACATTTCTTAGAACGCAAAAGCCGTGACGTCTGGGCGTGGGAACGGAGAAGAGCGTATCTTGATAGCGGCACAATTTTTTCCTATGTGAACCCGGAGAACCGGCCCGCATGGCAGAGGTCAGCAGAGGTATTGTAACGGCAAATCGTTTGAATGTGCGGAGTGAACCTTCTGCGGAGGGTGCAGTCCTTGGGCAGTTTGAAAAAGGTGCAGACGTTGATGTGTTTGAAGATCTTGATGGATGGCTTCGCGTGCGGCTTGGAGATGGCGAAGGGTTTGTCAGTTCGGTTTATGTTGTTTTGCAAACTGAAACGCGCATGGGGCACGTAACGGCATCCAGCTTGAATCTGAGAGATGCTCCCAACGGTGAACGCATTGGGTCGCTGGATGAAGGAGCAGAAGTGGCCATCCTTGAGGAGGCAGATGGCTGGTTTGAGGTGGTTGCAGATGGTACAATAGGTTGGGTATCCAAAGAATATGTGGCCGAGGAGGCCGAGAAAGCACCGGCTGAGGAGGCCGCTTCAAAAGCGACGGAAGAAGGCTTTCGGATTGAAGGGCGGGATGTATGGGGTCCGAATGGAACCCGGTTTGCCCGCACCTATAAGCTGGGTGTGTTCAGTTCTGGAGAGACTTCAATTGGCGAGTACGTGGCTGCAAATCGGAGTGTTTTTTTGGATTTGACGGAGTCCAGGTTGAACGTGATGCAGGCGGTGTCGAAGAATGAAGGGAATTTGGAGGCGATTAATACCTGGGACAATTCTTTTCTCACGTTCGGTGCTTTTCAGTGGACGGTAGGGACCGGAAATGGACCAGGTGAACTGGCCGCATTGATGGATCGGTTGCAGCACGTGGATGGGGATGTTTTTGGGGAGTTGTTCGGGCAGTACGGGCTGGGGGTTGTGGACCTTGTGGCCGCGGAGAGTGAGCCGCCCCGGGGGTATTTATCATTACAGGGTGAAACGCTGAAGACGCCCGCGCAGAAAGAGGGATTGCGAAGTCTTTCATGGGCGTACAGGTTCAAGCTTTCTGGTGAGCACGATGTAATGCGTCGGGTGGAAATTGCACACGCGGCAAGCCGGGTGGATCTTTTCTATCGGAGTGACCAGAAAGCGATTCGGGGAAAACATATTGCGGAGTACGTGACGTCGGAATACGGTGTCGCCCTGTTGCTGGACCAGCATGTGAACCGGCCCGGCCATGTGCCTCGAACGCTTGCGGGGTCTGTTGAGAAATTTCTGGAGGAGAACAGCGGGGCAGATGACCCGGCGTCCTGGACGGATGCGGAAGAGGCGCGGTTGTTGGAGATTTATGTGGATCTCCGGAATGGGACGTCTATGACAGATGCACAGGCACGGGCGGATCGGACGCGTCAGGCCGTGGTAGATGGGGTGGCGTCTGACGCAAGAGGTTCGTATCAAGGATGGGCGTTTTAACGCAGGAGTTACCTGAACCGTCTCAGGCAAACTGAACCGTGGTGCAGATCTTGAACCATTGAGGATCCGCGCTCACGGTTTTTTTTATGCTGTTTTCTTATCGAACTGTTTTGACCGTTCCGGCTGAAAGCCTCAGATGCTTACGAACCTTCTGCGAGATCGTATCTATGCCCGTGTTCATCAAGGCGGTGATGAGGATGAGGAGTACGGCCCTGTCCATTTTGTTTTCGGCAATGGCACTGTCGATGAAGAAGCCCAGGGTATAAATCCCCAGAATGCCCAGGATTGCAGATTCGCGCATCATGACTTCCCAGCGGTAGAAGAGAAAGGCCAGAAACTGCCTGTACACACGGGGAAGGATTTCGAATAGATAACGGGCGGTGCGCTTCTGAGGCTGGTCGAGGCGCAGGTGGATGAGGTTGGTGTTTTGGCCGGTGAGGAAAGCCAGGATCGCTCCGTTGTGCAGGGCAATTGCAACAATTGCTGGCAACATGGACGGGCCCCAGAGTTGCACCAGGATGTACGCGAGAATGTATTCGGGGGTGGTTCGCAGGACAATGAGGCCATAGTGACCGAGACGAGTGGTGAGGCGGGATGTGAAGTGGTGGCTGATGAATGGAAAAACGAGGAGGGCGAACAACCCTGTGCCGACCAGGACGATCTGGGTGAGCAAAAAGGTATTCCAGATGCCTGGCAGGGCAGATTCTGTGAAGAGGGTAGCAAACCAGGTCCACAGGTCGTTCAATGGGAGGGTGAGTTCGTGGGTACCGTTTAAGAACCCCTGCCGGCGCATGGGCCAGGGCACGATATCATAGGTGAGAAAACGCGTGATGTTGGACCAGGAGATGTGGGTGGTTTTTGAGATGAGAAAAAATGCGAGGAAGATGTAAACGGGTACGAGCCTGGGTTTGAGCCAATATCGCAGAGAGCCAATGAGCAGGTAGAAGGCAAAAAGGAGGGCGGCTGCTTCGGCGTACAGGCCTTCTCGAAAGGCGGTTTCCAGGTGGAACCCAAGGGTGGGTAGGCCAATGAAGCCGAGGACGGTGCTGGAGCGCAGGGCGCATTCGAACCGGTAGGATGTGTAGTGTTTAAGTGCATTCCAGGTACCCGGTAGATATCCGTAGAGAAGGCGGCTGATGCGGTCTGTGTTGTTGGGCAAGCCGTGCAACGGGCGAGGGTCGGTTTCCTGGAAGATTTCGGCATAGACTTTTGCAAAGATTCCGGCATAGGGTACGCCAATGGCCAGGACGCCGCAGATGGGGTTGAGGCCGATGAGAGGGAGGAAGAGGAAGGCCCAGAAGATTTCGTGTACGGCGCGGATGAAGGCACAGAAGAGTCGGACTGGGGTGAGGTGAAAACCGTATGCGAGGACGCTGCCAAAGACAACTCCGAGTGCGATTCCACAGAAGGCAAAAACAAGGGTGTTGAGCAGGGCGCTCCGAAAGGTATAGAGGACCGAGAGGTCGGGTGTGAGTGCGCCTGTTGCCATACGGCCCAGTTCGCCCCAGGGGTGCAGCGTGGTCACGGCAAGGTCTGCAAATAGGAGGCAGATGCCAGCTATGGCGAGGAAGATGAGGCTGGTTCTTAACATGGTTGGAACAGGTCGGCAAGGTGGGTTTGCGTGACGCTGGCTGCTGGCAGGTCGAAGGCAATTGTGCCGCTTCGTAAGCCGATGACGCGTTCGAAGTGGCGCAGTGCCAGGTCTACATCGTGCATGGCCAGAATCAGGGTGGGCGACTGGTCTTTCAGGAGATCGAGTACCGCGTCGGATTGATGGGGGTCTACCGCCGAGACGGGTTCATCGCCCAGAACGATCTCGGCTTTTCGGTAGAGTGCTCGGGCAACGGCCACGCGTTGTTGCTGTCCGCCGGAAAGATCGTTGACGCGGGTTTTCTGTTTTTCGAGTAATCCGAGGGTGTTGAGTAGTGGGGTGATGGCGGCGCGTTCACGGGGGTGCGGTTTGATGAGGTTTCGCGCATTGTAGAAGAAACTGTGGTGGTCCAGGCGGCCGATATAGACGTTGTGGAACACCGAGAGCTGGGGTACGAGCGCGTAGTTTTGATGGATGAATGCACACCTGTCTGGTTGCATCTCGTAGAGTTTGCGCAGGAGTGTGGATTTGCCCGCGCCACTGGGGCCGATGAGCACCACGCGCTCACCGGCCCGGATGTGGAGTGTAATCTTGCGCAATACGGGCGCATCGTCGTAGGCAACCGATATGTTGTTGAGCGTGAACATTATTGCTCTATGATCCCCACGTCGATTGCGGTTTGGAGGATGGGGTCATACATGGTGTTGTCTGCGGGGACGAATTTGCTGCGCGGAAAATAGTCGAGTAGTTTCCGGTCTTTCAGGTTGAGCAACGCCGTCTGTACTTTTT
>JAQCGA010000107.1 GCA_027619145.1 bacterium
ACCCAGGTAGACCAGGCGCGATCTTTCCAGGTCCAGATCAACCCAGCGCCGCATAGGGTTGCAAAGAGGAGAACACCTTCGGGTTTGACCAGGTATGCCATGCCGGAGACTGCGCCGGCCAGCAGGAAAAGCACTTTGTGGGAAGATTGCCACGCGACCAGTCCAGCCCAGAGGGCAAGCAGAACGAAGAAGACGTATGTAGATTCGCTGAGGACGTGCGTAGATGCCTCTGTCAGAGCAGGGTAGACAGAAAATATCAGGCCCGATAATACGGCAGTTTTGCGGCTGAATACCCGGCGGGCAATGCCCATGGCAGGCAGGACAGCAGCGGTGCCCAAAAGTGCAGAGGCGAGCCGGCCGGCAGATTCCCACTGGCCGGTAAATACATGGCATAGTGCAATTGCGATGGGATAGCCGGGCGTGTAGAACGTCTCGAAGAGCGTGCCGCCTTCGGCCCAGTGTTTTGCCATATTGAGATAATCTACACTGTCGCTGGCTTCAATGCAGAATTTCTGTCCGACAAGCAAGAGGCGGACGCAGAGAGAGGCGATGAAGATTCCTGTGATCCAGGCGAGGGTTGAGATTTTCTGACGGGTCATGTTCGGTCTCTCAAGGCCTGTACGCGGCGGTAAAGCTCTACGGTTCGGGTGGCAATTTCGGGCCAACCGTATTGGCTCTGCGCCAGGTGGAGGGAGCGTTCGCCCATTTTCTGGCGGACATCGTCCGGTTGGTTCAAGATGTCCAGCATCGCATGGGCAAAGGTGATCGGGTCTTCAGGTGGAACCAATTTCCCGTTTTCTCCATCCCGGACGGTTTCTGGAAAGGAACCTACGGTGGTGGCGACCACGGGTTTGGCAAACGCATAGGCCAGTTGCAAGGCACCGCTCTGATAGATGTTTGTGTAGGGGAATACAACCAGGTCTGCGGCCTGGAAATAATGTTCAATTTCTGCCATGGGGACGTACCCGAGGTGAAGCTGTACGGTGTCTTGAAGTTCGAGTGTGGCGATCTGGGCGCGATAGGCCGCCGGATCGACACCCATGGGCTTTCCCGCGATTAGCAGGCGGGCCTGGGGCATGGATTTGACCACGTGGGCGAAGGCGGGTATGAGGTCGTGAATGCCCTTGTAGGGTCGGAGGGTTCCAAAGCAAAGGATGACCCGGTGCTCTGCTGAGTATCCCAGCCGGGTGCGGGCTTCGGCGGAGGTGTGGGCCGTGTTTGTTCCCCGTGCGAAGGAGTAGTCTCCGTGCGGAATAACGTGAATGCGTCCGGGAGGGAGCAAAAAACGGTTCTGGAGATCGTTGCGGTTTTGCTGGGAGTGAACAATGAGGCCGTGTGCAAGCCGGTAAATCAGGCGGAGGGATTGGGTGAGGCCCGGGGCCTCTCGTTCGGCCTGGTCGTGTGGCAAGACGTTGTGAACAGTGAGTACCACGCGGAACGGCAGAAGCCGGGAAGCCAGGAGTGCTGCCCAATCTCGACGAGCAGAAAGCGTGGAGTGGATGTGCAAAATGTGTGGCCGAACCTGGCGAAGCACGTGCAGGATTTTACGTAGATTTTGGCTGTAGGGACCGCTCGGATCAATGACTTGAGCAAGTGTAAAGGGGGTTGGGCGGTCTTGCAATTCATAGTTCTGGTTGGTAATAAGGGTCAGGTCCGTACCCTGTTCGGCCAGGGCGCAGCACTGATTGTAGGCATAGTGGCAAATGCCACCCCAGCCACCGGGTTCGAGCATGGCCACGCGAAGTTTCACCGTGGACCCTCCTGAGAAAGCACGGTCCGGTAGATGTCCTGGGTTTCTTTTTGCATTCTGGCCAGGGTGAAGCAGTTTTCTACGCGGAGCCGTCCCTGTTGGCCCATCTGCCGCATGCGTTCAGGTTGTGAAAGCAATTCCAGCAGGGCATGGGCCAGGGCCGTGGGATCGTTGGGGGGAACCAGGAGGCCGGTTTCGCCGGCAAGGACGGCTTCGCCCACGCCGTCTACGTCTGTAGCAACGACGGCTTTGGCGGCGGCCATGGCTTCCAGGGTGACAAAGGGGAAGCTCTCATACCGCGAAGATAAGACAAAGAGGTCGAATGTGCGCAGTAAAGCCGGAACGTCGGTTCGTTCTCCGAGGAAGGTCAATTGGTCCAGTCCCAGATCAGTTTTCTGTGTATGTAGCGCGGCTTCCAGTGGCCCTCCGCCTACAATCTGGAACTGAACGTCCGGCCGCTCCCGGGTTACAAGGGCTGCGGCATCGAGCAGGGTATTGTGGCCTTTTTGTGGAGAAAGTCGGCCGACTGTGCCAATGATTGGGCCGATACGGGTCTGAGGGAGGCCAGAAGGTTCCGCGGGTTCTGCATCGAAGGCATCCAGGTCAATTCCGTTATAGACTACGGCTGTTTGTTCGGGGCACAAGTTGAAGCTGTGCAAAACGTGATTTCGGCTGGAGGCGCAGACAGAAATGAGGCAATCCAGTTTGTGCAAACTGAGCTGTTCGAGGAACCTGCCCCGGCGGGTGGTTGTGGTTTCGCGCGGAGGCAGGTGCATGGTGGCTACCTGTTTGATGCTTGGAACCAGCCTGGCCGCCAGCATCGTGTACTGGCCGTGGAGGGGGTTCGACAGGTTCAGGTGTAGCAGGTCTGGTTTTCTGGACCGAAAGAATGCGGTTTGTGCGAGAAGACCGCGCAGATCCGTGCGACCCCGGATCGGATTCAAGCGGAATACAGGTACATCCAGGCCGGCCAGTTCTTCTACCAGCCGGGCCGGTGCCTCTGGCGAGACGGCTACCTCTGGGGAGAAGTGCTGGCGGTTCAGGCCTTGCAGAAGCCGGAGCAGGTATTGTTCTGCCCCACCGAATACAGGTGCTTCTGAGATGTAGAGGAGTTTATGCACGGGCAGAGGATATCCGGCTTCTGTACAGGATTTCGATCTGGTCTACGACGGAATCCCAACTGTGGTTGCTGAGGCAGCGCTGGCGGTTGTACGTGCCCATTTTCAGGCACAGGTCCGGGTCTTCTAGTAAGGTTTGCAGGGCCGCCGATAGTTCTTCCGGTTTGCTGTGGGAAACCAGAAGGCCAGAAAGGCCGTGTTCTACGAAACCGGGTACTCCGCCGGCCCGGGTGGAGACAACGGGTTTCCCGCAGGCCATGGCCTGGAGAAGGCTGATGCCAAAAGGTTCACCCAGGCTGGGTAGGCAGAAGACCTGGCACCTTTGATAATAGCTTACGACCCGGTGAAAGGGAACCGGGCCTTCGAATGAGATGGCCTCGGAAAGCCCGAGTTGATCTGCCAGGGTTCGAAGCTCAACCGCGCTCCGACCCCCGCCCACGAGGGTGAGGCGGGCTGCGGGGACGTGTTTCCGGAGCGAATCAAAGGCGTGGAGCAGGTCGAATACGCCTTTTCGTGGTTCCAATGCACCCACGAAAAGAATTTCTGCAGGCGAAGGCGGACTGCTTCCTGGGCAGAAGACGCTGGTGTCTACACCCAGGGGGATGAGCGGAGCCTGTTGCCGCAGGGGCGGAGGCAATAGCTTTCGGGCCTCCGGTACGGATACCGGCACATCCGACGCCCGTTCCAGGGTACGTGTCCAGAGAAAGCGCCCCAGGGTCATGTTGAGGCGGTCCAGGACCCGGTTGAGCAGGGCGTCCAGAAAGCGACGTTTCCACCGGGAACCGTCCGTGCTTCCGCCCGGACTCCAGGGGAGGGCGATGGGGCCGTAGATGAAAGGTCTGGGTAACGCCCAGCAGAGGCTGAACCTTCGTGGGAAGGCGGGGCGAATGTGGTGAATGATATCGATGCGGTTTGCGCTGCAAAAGGATCGGGCTTTTCTCCAGGCACGGATGGAGAAGACCCACCATTGAAAACGGTGCTGCCAGTAGCAGTCGTCGGTGGGGAAATTATAACGTCCCAGTTCGTATACGGTGACGTTTGGGATTTCGTGGCGGAGCTTTTTCTGGGGCGCCAGGACATAGACACGGTGCCCTCGCTTTGCCAGGTGTGAGACAATGGCGTGGACGATCTGGTATTCGCCGCCGGGCACGTGGTCCGAGAAAATATACGAGGCCGATGAGATTAGAATACGCATTGGATTAGCGTCCACGGACAAGCCTGTAGGCCCACCGCTGTAAAAAAAGATACCAGTGGTATCCTCTGTGTGCGATGAGCTGGAAATGCAGGAATTCAATCTTGGCTGAAAACCTGGGGATCTGAAGCGGGTCCTGATTGGGCCTGGCTTCTGCCTCTACGGTGGTGAACCCGGCCTGGAAGCCTGCGCTCCGGGCCGTTTTTACCACGGATGGATTGTATGCGCCGTAGGGGTACGCCACGGTAACCGCGGGTCTGTTCAGCAGGCGTTCGAGTTCAGCTTTTGATACGGCGAGTTCTTCAAATGCTTGTGCTTCTGTTAATTCCGTTAATTTTGCGTGCGAAGCGGTGTGGGAGCCAAATTCGCATCCTTGCTGGTGGAGGGAATGGATTTCGTCTGCTGAGAGAATGGCGAGAGTGCGGATGTCTTCCCGGCTCTGGTCCCAGAGATTGGTTGCGCCCATGCAATTTGTAGGAACAAAAACGGTGGTGCCTCCTCCGTGGCGGAGCAGGTCCTCTATGCAGGGACGAATGCTGGTGCAGGCGTCGTCGAAGGTGAGGACGATACGACGCCCTGCAGATGGAGGCCGGCCGAGGCTTTCGATTGCTCGAGATGCGGGTAGCATTTCAAACTGATGCGTCCGGAGATAAGCGATTTGACGGTTGAATTCCACCGGCGAGATCGAGACCTGCGAGCCAGAGTCGTCCAGGCTGTGATAAATGAAAAAAGGGATTCCTCCCCGGCGCCATCGATCGGTCGTCCGCGCCAGGACCAACAAGAGGTAGAGCAACGTGGCTCGCAGGGTGCGTAAGACGGTCATCGTTTGCCTGCACCAAGCCCCAGGAGGGTGCCGGTGAGGGAGGCCATCGTGCAAATTTTATCCAGCGTCGCAAAGGCGAAGCTTTCGCCTGGTGTGTAGCCTGCTCGCTGGAGGCTTGCCGCGTGCCAGGGGATGCGCAGGGTTGACAGCAGGGTCCAGAGCAGGTTGCGTACTGTTTTTGCTGTGGAAAGTTCCCACCCTTCGGCCTGGAACCAGCGAATGCGATTTCGGCCGAAGTTCAGGCGTTCTTTCAAGAGTTTGCGAAAGGTCATCTCGCGGTAATGCAAGGTGCGTGCGGTGGGTTGATATACGATGGACAGGCCAGCATTGCGAATGCGCAAGCCCAGTTCCGTGTCTTCTCCTCCGGGGGCAACGCCTTTGAAGACGGCTTCGAAGGTTTCGTCGAAGCCTCTGGTGCTTTCCAGCGTCTCTTTCCGGATGGCCGCATTTCCACTGGTAAGGTAGCGTACTTTGTCGGCTTCTACCTGTTTTTCTCCCCGCTGGTCGTTGAAGCAGACATAACGTGCCGTGAGGTTTGAACCATCGGGTACCGAATCGTTTTTACCATTCACAACGCCCACATCCAGATTGGGGAGCCATGCGCATAACTCCTGGAGCCAGTTGCCAATGACTTCATGGTCATCGTCTAAAAAAACAAGATAACGGCCACAGGAGGTCTTGATACCCAGGTTGCGCGCGGTGGCAGGTCCGCTGTTCTTCTGCTGGAGGTAGTGCAGCGTGTAGTTCACTTCTCTTTGCGTGAGATGCGCGATTTCAGCGGTATCGTCGCTGCTTCCATCATCTACGACAATGACTTCGAAACCGGAAGAATAGGTCTGGTCGTTGAGAGAACGGAGGCACCTCTGAAGCGAACGCGAGCGATTGTAGGTTGGAATGACAATGCTGACCTGCGGAGGAGTTTCCACCGGACCGATCCCTTCTCAAGAATGTTGCCCTGGGTCAGAATACACGTTTTCAGATCGGGCGAGAATTCTTTGTTTTGCATAAGAAAAGGCCGTTTTGAGCTGTGAAAGCGTAGCCGGGTCCAGGCAAACGCAGCCCAGGTAAGCAACCAGGCCAATGAGCCCCAACAGGGCCAGCGCCGGGAGAGATGCCGGAGAGACCAGGAGGGATGCCAGGTATACGATCAGCGTTGCGCCGATTGTGCCAAGAACGGGTACCCGTTGGGCGGACAGCCAGACTTTTTCTGTAAAACCAGCGTACTTCCGGATGTCTCTCAGTAGGAGGATCAGACCGAACCCGTTGGCAAACGTGACGCAAAAGCTGACGCCCACAATTCCCCAGGTGATGCCCAGTGGGTAAATGGTAAGAATCATGAGCAGGAGTTGAATGCCTACAATTTTTTCTACGCGATTCGGGTGTCCAAGGGACATGAGCAACGAGCCCATGGTAGAGGTCAGTGCTCGAATCAACCCAAAAAGACACAGAATTCGGAAGGCGGGCACGGCCTCCAGCCAGCGCTCTCCGTACAGGGTCTGGATCATGGCCGGTGCCATCAGGATCATGCCGCCGGTAAACGGGATGGCCACCAGCGATGTGAGTTTGGCCAGCCTGTGGTAGATGATCTCCATGTCTTCCTTGTTCTCCTGGAGTTTGGAGAACAGGGGGAAGGTGATTCGAGACAGGATTTGAGAAAGCGTGGTTCCAATGAAGTTGGACAGGCTGTAAGACAGGCTGTAGAGGCCCAATGGATCTTTGCCCAGAACCCTTCCAATAAATGCATCGTCCCCCTGGGTATGGAGAAAGGATAATGTGCCGAGCCCCATGACGTGCCGACCGTACTGGAACAGTTCGCGGGCTGTGTCCCGGTGGAAGCGCAGCCGGGGACGGCGGTGGATGAAAAAATAGGAACTGATGGTTCGCACCAGGGCACCCACCAGGCGGCCAATGACCAGTGCCCATACGTTGCGCAAAACGAGCACGGAAATGAGTGTAGCCACAACCGAGGCGCTTTGAACAAGCATGGTAAAACTGGTTTGACGTTTAAAGTCCAGCTCTTTTCGAAACGTGATCATCCAGGGATTGGCGAATCCATCGATGCATAATGCCAATGACAGGGCCCGAACCATATCTTCCAGCCGGGCATCGCGGAAGAACGCTGCGATCCAGGGAGCCAGAATCCACAGGAGGAGTGCGAGGAAAAACCCACGGACAATGGAAATGGTCCAGGCCGTATCTGCAACGCGTTCGTCTAAAACCTTGCGCTGGATGATGGCCGCTTCGATGCCGGGCTGTGAGACCGTATGGAAGGTCAGCACAGCAACCGAGGCCATGGCCATTAGTCCGAGATCTTCGGGGAAAAGTAAGCGGGCAACGACAACGGACTGAACCAGGGACAGGATTTTGGTTGCCGTGGAGGAGAAGACCACCCAGAGTCCGCCGGAAAAGGCTTTGTCTTCAAGCTGATTCCGGGGGGAAAGCCCGGTCTTTTCTGGTTGGCCGTTCATGCGACGCGTGCCTTTGCTACACAAGAAGGGGTGGGGATCGCAGAGGATGGCCTGTTTTTACTCGGAAGATGCAGTCTGGCTAACAGGTGTTCCTCGATGCATCGATCAACCCGTTGATAAGGAATCATACGGCAGGACGGAGAATTTTGATCCACCAGGAAGTTCCTGCGCGGTTGGTGACCTGAACTTCGTCTTCTATGGAGTAGGCTTTTTCAAGCTGGCGCCAGATGCGGAGGTTTCGGGGCTTGATCCACATGGAGACAATGAAAATACCATTTTCTTTGAGAAATGGCCTGTACCGGTGTACGATTTCGAGCGGGTGGTCAAAGTAATTGAGGCACTCGTTGAATACAATGACGTCGAACGAGGTTTCCGGGGTGTATGTTGTGGCGTCTGCACAGATGAACTGGGTGTGCGTGTTTTGCTTTTCTGTAGCGTTCTCAATGGCCTTCTCCGATACATCGATGCCCACATAATCCTGGTATCCGAAGGGTTTCACTTTTTCTTCTAAGATGCCCTCGCCACAACCAATGTCCAGGATTGAGCCTCCGGATTTACAATGTTGGAAATACCCTGTGATGACACTGTAATGGGCCAATTCATTCATACCACGCAGGTAATCCCAATGGCCTGTGGCATACTCTTTTTCCCACCGCTCTATCGGGATGGGAGGCTGGCGGTAACAAAACGGAGGGAGCTTATAAAGCGCCCGCTTGAACGGCGCTGCAATGCGCCGGAGGAATTTCATTTGAGGCATGGAGAGGGTCCAGGGGTTGTAAACTGGTTTACCGGGATGTTCCCGGGATGGCCTGGTGGGCCGGTGCTGGATCGAGAGATGCGATGGTTTCCGCCTGTTCTGCTTTTTCCTGCTTGTCGAGTGCTTCCAGTGTGGGTGTGGCCATTACAATTGCCGCAAGAAGCCAGTAGGGTTCCATGATCCGCACAATAATAAATGTATTCGCCATTGTGGCGTGTGCCATGAGCCCGATTGTACCCACCAGAAATCCCATAGCCACGCCTTTAAAAAATGGATCTTCGGCCTCTTTGTAGATTTTTTGGGCGTTTTTCAGGAGATTCCACAACAGAAGGAGAAATACCGAGAGGCCAATGAGGCCTGTTTCCAGAAGAACACGGAGGTATTGCGCATCAATAAACCGCCACCCAGTAATACCGTAGCCCAACAAAGGGTGGTTGGTCATGTCATTAAACGCGGCCTTCCAGGATTGAATCCGAGCTGAAGAAGAGGTATCGAATGTGATGCCCGCAAAGGTTTCCTGGTGCTGCCGCGCCCATTTGGTATTCTGGGTTTCCAGCGGGTAGAGCGCGCGTTCCGTAACGGCGTCGGGGATTACAAATGGGGAGGCGCTTATGGCCAGAAGCCCAATGAGGCTGAGGAGTCCTTTCTTGTTCCCAATAAACCAAAAGCATATATAGACAGGAAAGGCGGCTAGCCATGTGGCCCTCGACAGCGTGAAGAGAATGGGGATGGTCATGAGCAATAACAAGAAGGCCAGGCCCAATTTGTAGCGAAACTTCTGGATCGCGTTGTCTGTGAGGAGCAACCCGCCAACGATGGAAGCCATGAGGAGCAAGTAGCCACCCAGCGTGTTCGGTTCGCCAGATTTCCCTTCAAACGGGGCAACAACGCGTCCGCCACCAGGGATTTGCGCAGCAGATACGATGGATACAATGGCAGCCGTAATGAACATTGCTAACAGGAATCTTTTTGCCTGCTCTTTGCTGTCCAAGTTGTTAACCAGCATGAAATATACGATGAAGTATTCAAAATATTTGAGTACAAAGAAGAAACCCGTGACGAAGCGGACATTGCCGGTGAGCATGCCCATGCCGGTTGCAAAAACGCACGCCAGCATGTAGTAGGTAATGTACCGGTTCAGGGGAGTCCAGGTGAATAGGCCAACCTGCCTGTAAATGGCGGTTCGGGTGAGCTGACTGAAACCAATCAGGAGCAACAAAAAGTCGTCTACTCGTAAAGTAACACCGCCGCCATCTGTGCTCCGGCTCCCAAACTCGGGAGAAAGCAGGGTGGCAAAAATCAAAATATAAAGCGCGAATCGGGTGCTGGCGAAGCTAAGAATAAAGACGGCAACACCCACCACAATTCCGATGCTGATGGTTGGCGGTACAATGGATACAACCACCCCCATTGTAAGGGTGGCGACCAGCAGGGTAGCCATAATGCCAATCATCAATGAAGAGGACTGTCTTAAAGGCATAAAAATTCATCCCTGACGGCGTGCACTG
>JAQCGA010000108.1 GCA_027619145.1 bacterium
GCCCACGGCCTCCACGGCGACGACGATTCCGGCGGCGGCGATTCCGCTGCGAGAACTCACTGCTGGAAGAAGCCGCTGAGGAGCCAGTCGTTGCAGACGGTGTTTCTTGTGCGGCAGCTTCGCTCTCTTCAGATGCCGTTGCTTCACCGGATGGCTCGGCTACAGATGTCCCTGGCTCAGAAACCGCCGCCTGTGGCGGTACAGCATCTTGTCCGGGTTCAGATGTCGTACCTGCCTGCGTAGCCTCTGGTTCTTTCGCCGGTACCTGAGGTGCTGGTTCCGATTCTTTTGCTTCTACAGGTGCTACTTCTTTTTCTTTGGAAGCAGGTTCTGGCGCCTCTACTTTCACAGGCGCAACCTCCGGCTCTTTTGCTACGGGCTGTGCCGTTTCTTCCGTTGTTTCAGGTTTCTCTTCTTCTTTTTTCGCCGCTGGCTTGCGTGTGGTGCGCTTGGTCGTACGGCTCCGCTTCGCTGGACGACGCGACACCACCTTCTTCTGGTCGTCCTTCCCTTCCTCGGCCCCTTCTTCCGCCTTCTTCGCCGCTGGCTTGCGCGTAGTGCGCTTGGTCGTACGGCTCCGCTTCGCTGGACGACGCGATACTACCTTCTTCTCCGACACTTCGCTTTGCTTCTCTTTGGGCTCTTCAGCCCGGGGCTCTACATCTTTTTTTTCTTCTTCCTGCGATGACTCAGATGCAGAGCCTGAAAGAATGTCCATACTCCTCCTTTCGGATGGCCCCCTCACAATGCACAATATCAGGTGCAACAGTAAATGGGATGTTCCACACAGGCGAGATGACCCACCAGCCTGGTTTTATAGATACTGAAAAAAATCCGGAATCCACCGGGACACAGCATAATATAGAGAAATTAAACTCAAATTTCAACAACTCAAAAAAAAGGGGCCGGCCCATGAAGGCCGGCCCCTGTAGATTCTATCCACGTCGCATATTAAAAGTGCGAATGACCATGGCCGTGATCGTGGCCATGATCCGCTTTTTCATCTTCGGGAATCTCGGTCACCATCGCTTCAGTTGTCAGAAGCAGGCTTGCAATACTGGCTGCATTTTCAATCGCCGATCGCACAACCTTGGTCGGATCAATCACACCCGCCTTTACCAGGTCCTCGTAAGTCTCGGTTTGTGCATTGAAACCAAAGGAGCCTTTCTCTTCGCGTACCCGCTGCACGACCAGACTACCTTCCACCCCGGCATTATTGGCAATTTGTCGCATTGGCTCTTCTAGAGCCCGCCGCACAATGTCCACGCCAATCTTTTGCTCACCTTTCAGTTGACCGCGCGTTTTCTCCAGCGCGTCAATGCAGCGTACCAGAGCTACGCCGCCGCCGGGCACAATACCTTCTTCCACTGCTGCACGCGTTGCGTGAAGTGCATCTTCCACACGTGCCTTTTTTTCTTTCATTTCAACTTCGGTGGCTGCACCCACGTTAATCACAGCCACACCGCCGGCCAATTTGGCCAATCGCTCCTGAAGCTTCTCGCGGTCATAATCCGAAGTGGTCTCATCAATCTGACGTCGAATCTGGTTGATGCGCCCCTTGATATCTGCTGTTGAACCGGAGCCTTCCACAATGGTGGTATTGTCTTTATCAACCACAATGCGCTTGGCATGGCCCAGATCATCAAGCTGCACGTTCTCCAGCTTCGCACCCAAATCATCACTAATGACGCGACCGCCGGTCAAAACGGCAAGATCTTCCAGCATCTCCTTGCGCCGGTCGCCGTAGCCTGGCGCTTTCACCGCTGCAACCTTCAGCGTCCCACGCACTTTGTTTACCACAAAAGTAGCCAGGGCTTCACCTTCTACATCTTCGGCAATCACCAGCAACGACTTTCCGGTCTGCGCCACCTTCTCCAGCAGAGGAAGCATGTCTTTCATGCTGGACAACTTCTTTTCGTGAATAAGCAGGTGCACATCTTCCAGCACGGCTTCCATGCTGTCCGGATTCGTCACAAAATACGGGGAGAGATAACCTCTGTCAAACTGCATACCTTCCACCACATCCAGCGTGGTTTCAATGCTCTTGGCCTCTTCTACTGTAATGGTGCCGTCTTTGCCCACTTTTTCCATTGCATCGGCAATAATATCGCCAATGCTGCTGTCGCTATTGGCAGAAATAGTGGCCACCTGCGCAATCTCTTTGCGGCCCTTCACCTGCTTGCTCTGTGCTTTCAGTTCAGCCACCACAGCCTGCACAGCATGGTCAATACCACGCTTGAGATCCATCGGGTTGGTGCCGGCTGTTACGTTTTTCAGGCCTTGCCGGTAAATGGCTTCAGCCAGCACGGTGGCCGTAGTGGTGCCGTCACCGGCCACATCCGAAGTCTTGGATGCCACTTCTTTCACCATCTGAGCGCCCATATTTTCGTACCGGTCTTCCAATTCAATCTCTTTGGCCACGGTCACACCATCTTTGGTTACCGTGGGAGATCCCCACTTCTTACCCAACACCACATTGCGACCTCGGGGGCCCAACGTGGCTTTTACTGCCTTGCTCAGAAAAATTGCCCCATCCAGAATCTTCTCTCGGGCGTCAACCCCGAAGCTCAACTGTTTCGCTGCCATTGTATTCCTCCTTACAGCAGATTAGGGAGATATATTATTCAAGAATGCCCAAAATATCATCTTCACGCACAATGACGTACTCTGCGCCATCGATCTCCACTTCCGTACCGGAATAGGTGCCAATCAAAACCCGGTTGCCCTTCTTTACAGCCACAGGATTCTGCTTGCCATCTTTATCCACTTTTCCCGGACCAACAGCAATTACTTCGGCTTCCAGAGGCTTCTCTTTTGCCGTATCGGGAATAATAATTCCACCCTTAATCTGTTCTTCCACCTCAATCCGCCTGAGCAGAACGCGGTCCGCCAGAGGTTTTACTTTCATAAACCCCTCCAAAGTAAAGAGTTAATTTATTTGAATTTATATATATCTGTTAGCACTCTATGTCAATGAGTGCTAACAGAAAAATATACAGCCTTTGCACATTTCGCGCAAGAGGAAATTCCGCGATCTGACTTACTTTTCTTGCTTCACACGTTCCAATTGGGTTTTCCGCTTCGCCAGAACCATTTCCAGATGTTCAATTTCTTCTTCCAGCAACCCGGGGTCGCTCGGGCCCGCCTCTTCTTCTGGAGCCGGAGGCTGTTCCGTAGGCAGGTTCGCATCCGCCCAATCTTCATAGCCGCCAGACATCGAAATGACCCGTTCGTATCCCAGTTCTTTCAAGGACTTTGCAGCAAGCAATGACCGCACACCTCCCGCACAGTACACGACCACTTCTCGGGATTTTTCTGGCAACCGGGCCTCCGCGTCCGTCTCCAGCCGCCCTCGAGGAATGTGAACCGCGCCCTTTAAATGCCCCAGATCCCACTCATCTTGTCCACGCACATCCAGTAACAGCGGCTGTTTTCCTTTGCCCAGGTAATCGTCTATTTCCTGGACAGTCATCTCCGGAATTTCCTTCCGGGCTTCGTTCAACAGATCTTCTCGCGACTTCATAATCTTTTCATCTCCCCTTAAATATCATCCCTCATTGCCTTTGTCATCCAGAGTCCGGAGCCCAGGGTTCTGATCCAACTCCGAACCGCCTTTCCCTAGTCTTGCTCCAGCCGTCCGTGACACTTCTTATACTTCTTCCCGCTCCCGCAGGGACACGGATCGTTCCGGCCTACCTTCTCTACACGAACAGGGCGCTTTTTGGCCGGCTCGCCTTCCGAGGCATTCGTCGAGGTTTCTGCCATAGGGGAAGTCACTGCTCCCACAGAAAATCCCATGCCGGCAGCGTCTTCGTGTTGCAACACCAGGCGCTGCGGCTGTCGGCTCCTGCGCCGTACCGGCGCTTCGTCAATAGGAATCCGGTAAAGGGTTTTCACGGTCTCCCGGTTGATCTCATCCAGCAATTGAATGAACATTTGGAAACCTTCCCGCTTGTATTCTACCAGCGGGTCCTTCTGGCCGTATCCGCGCAGACCAATGCCTTCCTTCAAATCGTCCATTTCCCGCAGGTGGTCTTTCCACTTCTCGTCAATCACGCTCAGGTACACCATCCGCTCAATTTCACGCATCCGCTCGGTGCCAATCAACTGCTCCCGCCGCGTATAGGTCTCCCGAATCCCTTCCAGCAACCGCTCGTGGAACCCGTCCCGCCTCAGAGCAGGTAAGTCTTCTGGGGGCACTTCCGGCACTTGCAAAAATAGATTTCTTAATTCTCGGTACAACCCCTCTAGATTCCAGTCTTCCAGATGAGTTTCTCCCGGGACATGCTCGTCAAACAGCGCTTCTACCGTCTCTGCGGCAACCTCTTTAATCTGATCCGAGATATCTTTTTGAACCAGGGCAAATCGACGCCGGTCGTAAATAACCTCTCGCTGCTGATTCATCACATCGTCGTATTCCAACAGATGTTTGCGCATCTCAAAGTTACGGCCCTCTACGCGCTTTTGTGCCCGCTCAATAGAGCGCGTAACCATTCGGTGCTCAATCATCTCGCCTTCTTCTGCGCCCATCCGGTCCATAATACGCGCAATCCGTTCTGAACCAAACAAACGCATCAAATCATCTTCCAGCGAAATGAAAAACCGGGAATTGCCCGGGTCACCCTGCCGTCCTGCTCTCCCCCGAAGCTGCCGGTCAATACGACGCGATTCATGGCGCTCGGTCCCGATAATGTGCAAGCCACAGGGCACGTCTTCCCGGCAGCCGTATTCCTCCAGATGCGGGCACGACGGGCGCTCATCTTTCGGGTTCTTGACCAGTGCGCACCGATGGCCGTCTGGTGCTTTGAGCACACCGGGCCCCAGTTTGATATCTGTGCCGCGCCCGGCCATGTTGGTGGCAATCGTCACGGCACCCGGCTGTCCGGCCTGCATGACAATCTGCGATTCTTGCTGGTGATGGCGTGCATTGAGCACGGCGTGTTTGATGCCTTTCCGATTGAGCATCCGGGAAAGCAGTTCTGAAACTTCTACCGTAATGGTACCCACCAGCACCGGGAGCCCATTTTCATGCAGCCGGGCAACCTCATCAATGAGCGCGTTATATTTTTCCCGCTTGGTCCGGTAAATCAAATCCTCAGAATCAATCCGCCGGATGGGTTCATTGGTGGGAATGACCACCACGTCCAGTTTGTAAATCTGGAAAAGTTCCGCGCTTTCGGTTTCGGCCGTGCCCGTCATGCCAGCCAGTTTATAATAGAGCCGGAAATAGTTCTGAAGCGTAATGGTGGCCACCGTTTGCGTGTCCCGTTCTATCTTCACCCGCTCTTTTGCTTCAAGCGCCTGGTGGAGCCCATGCGCAAAACGCCGCCCGGGCTGCGGTCGTCCGGTAAATTCGTCTACAATAATCACCTGGCCATCCGTCACCATATATTTCACGTCTTTTTCGTACAGTGTATACGCCAATAAAAGTTGCTGTACACTGTGGATGGCCTCGCTCTTTTGCCCGTAATCCTGGTAGGCACCGTCCTGTGCTCTGGCCTTCTCCTCTGGCGTGAGCGATGTGTCCAAGTCAATCTGATGCAACACGCCATCCAGGTCTGGCAACACAAAATCGTCTGGGTCGTTGCTAATCTCCACTCGACCCTTCTCGGTCAAATCAATAATGTGGCTCTTCTCATCCACAAAAAAATAAAGGCCTTCATCAATTTCTGCCATGCGCTTGTCGCGCATGTAATCTGCCTCCACCCGACCAATCTGACGCTTGATCCCTTCTTCTTGTAACAGCTTCATGAATCGACGATTCTTGGGTATACCGCGTTGAACCTGGAGCAAACGAATGCCAGCCTCATACTCATTTTCTTCCAGCATTTTTTCTGCTTCAGACAGAATTTCGTTTACCACACGACCCTGTTCTTTCACCAGCCGCTCTACCAGGGGCCGCATCTCTTCAAAACGCTGCTTGCCAGCCTCCGGCACCGCCCCGGAAATGATCAACGGCGTGCGCGCCTCGTCAATCAGAATACTATCCGCTTCATCAATGATGGCAAAGTGGTATTCTCGCTGCATCAGGTCTTCATGGCGAACGGCCATATTATCATATAGATAGTCAAACCCGAATTGGTCTTTGGTTCCATATACAATATCGGCCTGATACGCTTCTTTGTGATCGCAGTCGCGCAGCCGGTACCCACCATTTTCGTCCATCTCCACCCGGTAAGCTTCGGCACCCAGAGAACGGTCCTGGATAATACCAATAGACAGGCCCAAATGAAGGTAAATTGGCCCCAGCCACATTGCGTCTCGTTTGGCAAGAAAAGAGTTCACTGTTACCAGGTGTACGCCGCGCCCGGTCATTCCATTCAAATACAGGGCCAGGCCAGAAGTAAGCGTCTTTCCTTCACCGGTTGCCATTTCTGCAATTCTACCCTGATGGAGTGCAACACCTCCTATCAACTGTACATCGTACGGTACTTCCACCCAGGTAATTTGTTCGTCTGCCCGTTCCCAGCTTTTGCCCACCATCCGTCGACAAGTTTCTTTGTACACGGCAAACACTTCAGGCAAAATTTCGTCGAGCACAGCCGCTTCGATCTCCCGAGTTTCGTCTTCGGATGTCTAAATCTCATCCAGCAAACCTTGCCGGTCTCCACCGTCTTCGCCCTTGTCCAGGTCTTCCTGCAAACGGTTCAGGCGCTCTGTCGCTTCCCGTGTGCTCTTTGCTATTCGCCCACGAAATTCGTCTGTTTTCCCCTTCAGTTCTTCTTCAGACAAATTTGCAAAAGAAACGAAATGCTGGTTGATTTCATCCACGACCGGCTGGAACTTTTTTAAGTCCCGATCGTGTTTGGTGCCAAATATTTTTCCGATAATACCCATCATAAGCGCTCATCCACCGGTAAGAACAACAAAAATGTGAGTAAACGACCCTCGAAACAGATGGCTTTCTATTCAGTAATATCCAAACAGAAAGGACGTAAAACATCGTCGTTTTCCGTGAGCGGCAAAGAACCGCCGCCGCGAACAATGAGATCCCGGATCCCATCCTGCGGGCTCCGCCAAGCAAGGGACCAGGGGCTCTGAAGTAAAGACTCCCGATCTCCAAATTTGTTTCACCGCCCCAGGGATAGCCGCTCTGCCAGAAAGGCCGGCAGATGCGCTTCCCGGATTCGCTCCTGTGCACCCGCAACGTCGTAAGGCACCCGGCAAAGACGTAATAGGGCGGCTTGTTGATCCCATAAAACAAAAGCCGCACGCGGGTCTCCATCTCGAGGCTGCCCCACACTGCCTACGTTCACCAGATACCGTTCTGCCGGATCCAGGTCAACCACACCCTCACCCACAACTTCCGCTCGTCCCGTTTCCGTACAGATAAATGCATGGTGGGAATGCCCAACAAAACAATGTTGCGCATCCGTATAGGCCAGCACACGGCGCCCTTCTTCCGGGCCAAACAGATACGTCCAGGCTTCTGGCCGCTGCGGAGATGCATGAACGTACAGTGCGGATCCTTCTGCTACTGTGAGCGGCCGTTCTTTCAGATACTCAATGTGCGCCTCGCTCAGTTCTCGTTCTGTCCACCGAATCGCCGCCAATGGGATCGGGTTGAAATGCCGGGCCTCTTCCGGGTACACCGCAGCCCGGTCATGATTGCCAACCACAACCGTATCGGTTACCCGACGCACCTCTTGAATGCAGGCATTGGGATCTGCCCCATAACCAACCAGGTCCCCCAGGCAAACCACACGGTCCACGCCCAGGCTTTCCACCTGAACCAGAACGGCTTTCAGAGCTTCCAGGTTCCCGTGAACGTCCGAAAATATTGCCAGTCGCAACCCAACCCTCCCAGCGTGCCGCAGGCCAGCTTATGAATTTCGCCCAGCCGCTTCCAGCAGCCCTTCTTGCTTGATCAACGCATCCAGGATTCCGTTAATAAACCCCGGAGATTTCTCTACGCTGTACCGTTTGGCAAGTTCGATTGCTTCATCAATCGATACGCGAATCGGAATATCCTGGAATGCCATCACTTCCGTAAGTGCCATGCGCAATAAAATTCGGTCAATCCGAGAAATTCGCTCCAGCGCCCAGTTCCGGGACGCCCCCGCAATCATCTGATCCAGTGCCTCTCGCCGCTGCCAGGTTTCTTTTCCAAGTGCGGCAGCAAAAGCCCCGGCTTCTGCAGACAAATCTGCCCGTAACGACATGGTATGCAGGGTTTGTTGTACCGGGTCTCCAGAACTTTCGCTCCAGTACAGCGCTTGCAACACGGCCTCTCGGGCCTTCCGGCGAGAATTCGTCATGATCCGCCTTCATCCCAGGATGCCAGCAGGCTGACCATTTCAATTGCACCCAGCGCAGCATCCCATCCTTTATTTCCAGCTTTGGTTCCGGCCCGCTCCACAGCCTGCTCAATGGTATCGGTCGTCAACACGCCGAACATCACGGGAACACCTGTCTCCAAGCTCACCGCAGCCACACCTTTAGAAACTTCGTTGGCCACATAGTCAAAATGAGGCGTACTTCCCCGGATCACAGCGCCCAGACAAATCACGGCATCGTACTCCCCGCTTTCCGCCATCTTCTTTGCTACCAGCGGAATCTCAAACGAACCCGGCACCCAGGCCACATCCACCGCATCCGGATCGGCTCCGTGGCGTACCAAACAATCCTTCGCACCAGACAACAATTCTTTACCAATAAACGCGTTGAAGCGACTCACCACAATACCAAACCGCTTTCCTCCCGCTTCTAACTTACCTTCAAATACTCTGGCCATGGGTGCCCTCCGATGCGCCATCTTCCAGTTTCAAGTCTTCGTCCGAAAAAAGGTGTCCCATCTTTTGCTGCTTGGTACGCAGGTACCGAATATTCCACGGTGTGGGATTAATCTTCACCGGAACCCGCTCCACAATCTCAATCCCGTACGCTTCCAGTCCTACCCGCTTGGCCGGATTGTTCGTAATCAACCGCGCCTTCCGAATGCCCAGATCCAGCAAGATCTGCGCACCAATCCCATAGTCTCGCTCGTCCATCTTAAACCCGAGCTTCAAATTGGCCTCGGCCGTATCGTAGCCTTCTTCTTGCAGCTTGTAAGATCGGATCTTCGCGCGAAGGCCAATACCTCGCCCTTCTTGCCGCATGTACACAAGAGCTCCGCGCCCTTCTTTGTTAATGATTTCAATTGCAGAATGCAAGTTGGTGCTGCAATCGCAGCGCAGAGAACCAAAAATATCGCCCGTCAAACACTCCGAGTGCATGCGTACCAGCGCCGGTTCTCCGTCAGAAAAATCGCCTTTAACCAGCGCCACATGCTCCCGCTCATCCACGTCACTTTCGTATAGATGCAACGTGAATTCTCCAAGTTCTGTGGGAAGATGCACCGTTTCAACGCGCCAGACCAGTTTCTCGGACCGGCGGCGATACGCGATCAGGTCCCGAATTGTAATGATTTTCAAATCGAACTTCAAGGCCATTTCCATCAATTCCGGCAGCCGGGCCATTGTGCCATCCGGGTTCAAAATCTCACACAGTACTCCTGCAGGATGCAGACCTGCCAGCCGAGCCAGATCCACGGTGGCCTCCGTGTGGCCCGCCCGCCGCAACACACCTCCGGGCCGGGCCTTCAGCGGGAAAATATGCCCCGGGCGCCCAAAA
>JAQCGA010000109.1 GCA_027619145.1 bacterium
TGTACGGAATAATTCGCGCCGAATACAGGCGTTTTCCGTTGGGGTGGATGGTCTCGTCAAAAAAGACGCCCGGGGATCGATGGAGTTGGCTAACGATTACCCGCTCGGACCCATTAATGATAAATGTGCCCTCTTCAGCCATCAACGGCAATTCGCCCAGAAACACCGTCTGTTCTACGATGTCTTTTACCCGGGGTTCCTCACCGTCTTGCTTTTCACGCGAAACCAGCCGTAACGTCGCGCGTAACGGTGCAGCATATGAGGTCCCGCGTTCCAGGCATTCGCTCACCTCGTATTTCGGCGTACCAATGGAATAGTCTACAAATTCCAGGGAGTAGAGGTTGTGAACATCCGTAATTGGAAAGATACTATGGAAAACCGCCTGGAGACCTTGTAACTTGCGTTCACCAGGCGATTCATCCTTTTGCAGGAACCACGTATACGAATCTATCTGGATATCCAGAAGATTTGGCATTTCGATGGCCGGGGCGATCTTTCCGTAGGATTTCCTCTCGATGAGTCCTTTATCTGCCAAAGCAATCACGCTCCTGTGGTGAAATCAGGGCCAAAGGTAGATCACGAGATGTCTTGCTGCAAGAAAGCCTGACTACTTGACTTCGACCACAGCTCCGGCTTCTTCCAGTTCGGCTTTGATCTGGGCGGCCTCTTCTTTGGACACCGCTTCTTTCACATTGCTCGGCGCATCGTCTACCAGGGCTTTGGCTTCTTTCAGGCCCAGGCTGGTAATACTACGTACAACCTTGATCACCTGAATCTTCTTGTCGCCAGCAGCAGAGAGCACCACGTCGAATTCGGTCTGTTCTTCTTCTTCAGCAGCAGGTGCGCCGCCAGCAGCAGGTGCAGCCACCATAGCAGCCTGAGCACTTACCCCAAACTTCTCTTCCAGCGCTTTGACCAAATCGGCCAGTTCCAGCACCGAAAGCTTCTCAATCTCAGTGATAATATTTTCAACGGCCATGTTTCTTCCTCCATCGAACTCAGTTTGGGTTTTGAGGGTTTGAAACGGGCTTTAAGAAGCATCGGCTGCAGGTGCTTCGCCGCCAGCTTCGCCCTTTTTGTCTGCAATCGCATTCAGAACAACAACCAGATTTTGTAGCAGCCCATTCAGGCTGTAAACCAATCCACTGATGGGGCTCTGTAGCACAACTGCCAGCTGCGTCAGCAACACTTCCCGAGAAGGCAGCGAGGCCAACCTCTCCAACTGCTCATCTACATAAACAGTACCATCGACCAGACCGGCCTTAATTTTGGGACGTCCTTCGGCCCCTTTCGCAAACTCGGTAATCACCCGTACCGGAATCAGCGGATCCGTCTCGCTGCATACCAGCCCGGTTGGGCCCTGGAACATCTCATCCAAGCCCTCTACGCCGGCTTCTTTGGCGGCCCGCAATGCCAGGCGGTTTTTCACCACGCGGCAAGACACGGACTCTTTGTGCAGCCGTTTGCGTAATTCCGTAAATGTGGTTACATCTAGCCCGGAAAAATCCGTCAGGTAGATGCCCTGAGACTGACGCATCACGTCGGTCAGTTCCTCGACAACCGCTACTTTCTCCGCAGTTGGCATCGTTCTCCCTTCCTGCTATCTCACAGCCAGAATCATCAATTTGCCGATGTGGACCGGTCCACCTGAACGCCGGGCCCCATTGTGGTTGAAAGCGTGATTTTACGAATATATTGGCCCTTCGTTGCCGAGGGCTTGGCTCGCACGATGGTATCAATCAGCGCACGAGCATTTTCGGTGAGGTGGAGCGCCTCAAAAGAAATTTTCCCAACCGGAGCGTGCAAGTTGCCCTGTTTGTCCACCCGAAATTCAACGCGCCCGGCCTTTGCTTCCTGCACGGCTTTTGCCACGTCGGGGGTCACAGTTCCGCTTTTGGGGTTCGGCATCAATCCGCGAGGTCCCAGAACCCTACCCAAGCGCCCGACAGCACCCATCATATCAGGTGCAGAGATAGCCACATCGAAGTCCGTCCAGCCATCGTTCACCTTTGCAACCAAATCGTCTGCACCTACAAAATCTGCACCGGCCTCCTGTGCAGCGGCGGCTTGTTCACCTTTTGCAAAAACCGCAACACGCAAAGTTTTGCCCAAACCGTGCGGCAGAATAATGGCACCACGAACCTGCTGATCTGCATGGCGTGGGTCCACCCCAAGGCGCACTGCCACCTCGACGGTTTCGTCAAACTTCTTGTGGGGCATCTGCTTAATCAACCCAATTGCTTCGTCCAGCGGGTACTGGGTTTGCCGGTCAATCTGGCCCAGCGCCTCCTGGTAAACTTTACCACCCTTCTTTGCCATACCTGTCCTCCGGCCCCCTGGGGCTAGCCTTCAATCGTAATCCCCGCACTGCGCGCGGTACCTTCAATCATCCGCATAGCGGATTCAACATCACTGGCATTCAGATCTTCCATTTTGATCGATGCAATTTCACGAATCTGGTCACGAGTTACTTTGCCCACCTTGTTCCGATTCGACTCCGGAGACCCCTTTTCCAGGTTGGCTGCACGCTTTAGCAACACAGCCGCTGGTGGGCTCTTGGTAATAAATGAAAAGCTGCGGTCGGCGTATACAGTAATAACCGCCGGAATGATCAGGCCCTGCTTCTCCTGAGTTTGGGCGTTAAACGCTTTGCAGAATTCCATGATATTGACGCCATGCTGGCCCAGCGCCGGACCAACCGGAGGCGTAGGTGTCGCCTGCCCGGCAGGAATCTGCAACTTGATGGTGGTCATAATCTTTTTGGCCATGGGATTTCCTGTCTGCTTGAATCGAAAGCTTGGGTTACGGTTGCGCTTCGGTCGCCTCTTCTACCTGCAACACATCCAATTCAACCGGTGTATTTCGGCCGAAAATGCTGACCATTACTTTAATCTTACTTTTTTCGGGGTTTACATCATCTACCATCCCAACAAAATCGCTGAAGGGGCCATCGATGACTTTTACCCGATCGCCGACCTGATAAGGAATTTCTTTTTCTTCCTCAATCTGGCGCCGGTCAATCTGCCCCAGCACACGCTCTACCTCATCGTTGCGCAGAGGTTGTGGCCGTTTCCCTGGTCCCACAAAACTGGTAACTCCAGGGATATTGGTCACAAAATGCATTGTTTCCTTGTCCATTTCCATTTCAACAAGGATATAACTCGGAAGGAATTTTTTGAGAGAGGTCGTCTTCTTCCCATCTTTCATTTCTACCACTTCCTCGGTGGGCACCACAACCTGCCCAATCCGGTCAGCGACATCGGTTCCTTCTTTGGCGTTTTCGATGTAGATACTCACTTTGTTCTCGTGCCCGGAGTAAGTATGCACCGCATACCACTTCATCGCCATCGGTTGTGTCACCTTCCTCGGCAAAGAAAATGCTGGAATTGGCCTAGATCAGCAGAAGATCCATAATGCGGGAAAGCAAGAGATCCGCAATAAAAATAAAAATAGCCATCGCCAGCGAAACCACCAGAACAATGGTAGTAGAAGCCGTCAGTTCATCCCGCGTCGGCCAGGTCACTTTTCCCATCTCAACCTGGACATCTTTGAAAAACTGCGCGATTTTCTGGAACATAGGAGCGATATCTCTGAAAAAACGCTCCCCTTATACAAACCAAAATCCGCCCTGGGCGGAAAATTGCAGGAGCGCGCAAGTTTTGATGCGAAGGCTGAATCCGGATACAAAGCAGAAAGCAAGCTCTTCAACCCAAAAGCAACACGAAGACCTGGAGGCTGAGGCCGAGGAGAAAAGTGGCAGGCCAGGCAGGAATCGAACCCGCAACCACCGGTTTTGGAGACCGGTGCTCTACCAATTGAGCTACTGGCCTACCCCGGACTTACCCGAAAAACTCAGGTACCTAGCGCGTTTCTCGGTGAACCGTATGCTTCCGGCAGAACCGACAGTACTTCTTGAATTCCACGCGATCCGGGTGCAACCGGCGGTTCTTGTCCGCATTGTAATTGCGACGGGCGCAATCACTGCAGGCCAGCGTAATCAGATCCCTTGGCATGCCAGTTCCTTCAATGCAAAAGTAACAATCAACGATTTGAGGCCGGAAAGAGAAATGGAGCCCACGACCGGACTTGAACCGGTGACCTCCTCCTTACCAAGGAGGTGCTCTACCGACTGAGCTACATGGGCTTTTAAAATCTTAACCGGAACGGGTGGGATGTGTAACACACCCAGTATTTGGAGCGGGAAACGGGATTCGAACCCGCGACATTCAGCTTGGAAGGCTGACGCTCTAGCCAGCTGAGCTATTCCCGCTTAAGCCTTGAAAAACATACAGTTTTCTTGATTTATCACTGCCAGTAGAGGTGATAAACTTTCGAGACTTAGGAATATATGCGATACATATAATAATGTCAAGCCCTTTTTGCCAAGGCCATCCCATCCCCAGCGGGCCATTTCTCGGGTGTCCACAAGAAAACCCCTCCTCAAAGGAGGGGCCCTGGTATCAAACAGAGTGGTGGGGGGTGGCGGATTCGAACCACCGAAGGCATAAGCCAACAGATTTACAGTCTGCCCCATTTGGCCGCTTTGGTAACCCCCCACACAATCAAAAACCGAGAATGAAAATTATACAAGAAGTGTTCAAAAAAGTCAAGGGAAAACAGGCATAGCCGTTCGATACGACTTCCCACACAATCCGCACCTTGATAAGACGCTGTTCGTATTTGCCAATTGACAAATGTGCCACGAATTCGTATTTTGGCCCCGCTACTCGAGCAACCAAACCCATTGTCGAATCTATCGCCCATATTGGGCATTTTCAAGTTTTGAAAGGAGTTTGTCGCAAATGACCGAACCCATCCAGAATTATGCCCGTATTGGTCTCGTACACTTTATGGCCTACAAGGCCTGTATTGGCGGCGAAGGCCCAATCCTGGAAACCCTCGAAAAAATTGCCCTGGATCCCTACTTCCAGGCAGTAGAAGTTACCCACATGAAAGATGCCGGCGTGCGGAAACAGGCTGGGCAGTTGCTTCGTTCTGCACACCTGGACGTAGCCTTTGGCGCACAACCGATTCTCCTGGTTGGCAAACTCGACATCAACTCCTCCGACGAGTCTCACCGGCTCAAAGCCGTAGACGCCGTGAAAGCAGGCGTAGACCAGGCCGAGGAGCTGGGTGCTCCGGGGATTGCACTGCTCTCAGGACCGGATCCAGGACCAGAGGCCCGGGACGGAGCCGTAGATCTACTGGTAGACTCCCTGCACCGCCTCTGCGACTATGCCGGCGGGAAAGGAATGAGTGTGGCCCTGGAGACCTTCGACCGTCTGCCCTTTGGAAAAAACTGCCTGGTAGGTCCCAACGCACTGGCCGTAGAAGTTTCCTCCCGCGTGCGCCGCGAATATCCCAACTTTGGCCTGATGTTGGACCTGAGCCACTTTCCGCTCCAGGGTGAATCTTCCGCTTATGCTCTGGGTCTTGCCCGAGACCACCTGGTGCACGCGCATATCGGCAATTGCGTGATGAGCAATCCAAAACATCCGGCCTACGGCGACAACCACCCGCGGTTCGGCTGTGAAGACGGAGAGAACGACATACCAGAAGCCATTGATTTTCTGCGAGAGTTGCTGAACATTGGCTTCCTGGACCCTGAGAAGCGCCCCATCTTGAGCTTTGAAGTCTCACCCATGGAAGGCGAATCTTCCGAAATTGTCATTGCAAACGCCAAGCGCGTACTGGACGCCGCGTGGGCCCAAGTCTAACCGGTTCCACAAAAAAATACCACAGCCGGAGTCTCCAGGAGGAGATTCCGGCCTTTTTTTAAGGCACATTTTATGATCCTGGACAAACGACGGTTACAGCGCTACACTTCTCTCACCCTGGCAACGCTGGTTTTGTGCCTGGGTCTCCTCTCCGGCTGGTTCGCCATAGACCTGTTCCAGAGTGCCCTGGAACGAAAAATGGCCGAAGACAGCGAAATCATTGGAGAAAACCTGCGAATCTTCATTGACCAGGCCACACAGGAATATTCAGACCCGGAAATGCCATTGGCCCGAATTCAGGAGGTGCTGGAGATCCTGAAAGAAAAAAAATGGTACGGTTTTGCTTGTGTGGTAGATACTTCTGGCCGCGTTCTAGCCCACCCCAGGCCTGAATTCCGAGGCATGCAGGTACCGCTCGAATCTTATGAACCCACATCTTTGCTCGGGCGGGATACGCCCCGGGTAAAAGATATTCGCACACTTCCAGATCCGGGGCAAACACAGGTCTACCGAACCCGGTCGGATATTATTGCCATCCAGTGGCTACCCCAAATCATGACCTACCTTTGTGTACATCAATCCCTGGCACCTCTACGGTCACAAGTAGACCGGCTTGTGACGCTCCTGGCAGCCATTGGCGCTGTCTTTGTTGCAACAGCAGCGGCCGGTTCCTGGTTCTTCGTGGGCCGCCTTGTAGACCGGTACGAAAGCCATCTTGCCCGCTCTGAGGCACGCAACCGGGCTCTGGTTCAAAACAGCGCTCCCATCCTGGTCGTGGACAATGCTGGCGTCATATTGGACGCAAACCCTCAGGCCGCGTCTCTCTTTGGTGCCCCGCAAGAAACCCTCCGGACACACAACTTGAAAGACCTCTGGCTACCGCGTAGCAGATTCAACTTGAACGACCTCCTGCGTGGAGACCAGGTATTGGAGTGGCCAGACCTGGAGATGCGCACGCTTCAAGGAAAACCCCTGCCGGTAGACCTCCGGGCTTGCGTCATAGACTACGCCAATCGGGAAGCCGTGTACCTGCTCTTGCGGGATGTTACCGAAAGCCGCCGCGCCCGAGACGAAATGCTGGAGGCCAACCGGCAATTGCGCGAACTGGACCAGCTCAAGACAGACTTTCTGAATATGGTCTCACACGAATTACGAACACCGCTCACATCCATCCGGTGGTCCGCCGAATCTCTGGCCGCTCTCTTTCGGGACCAGGACAATGAAAATGTACAAAAACTCCTGAACATTATCCGCGAAGACAACCTGCGCCTATCGGCCCTGGTGGAACAGCTACTGGGTTTCGCCCGCCTCGATGCTGGAAAACTCAAGCCCCGGTTCCAGCTCGTTCAGGTTGCCCCACTCCTGCACAGCGCCCTGGCGGAAATGGCACCGATTGCCAAAAAAAAAGACATCGCACTCACCCGGGCAAACCTCCCGGATGCGCTTTCCCTGGACGCAGATCCAGAACAGCTTCGCCAGGTCATTATCAACATCCTCGACAATGCCATTAAATATACTCCATCCGGTGGCACAGTACACCTGGACTGTGTTCCGTCAGGCAACGACATATGCATCAAAATAAAAGACACTGGAATCGGCATACCGGAAAAAGACCTTCCTCGCATCTTCGAAAAATTCTACCGAACAGACCATCCGGCTGCCCGAAAAGAAAAAGGTACCGGCCTGGGACTGGCCATTGTCCAAGGAATTGTCGCTGCACACGGCGGCCATCTGAACGTGTCCAGTGAAGTCAACAAAGGTTCCACGTTTTCCATCCACCTGCCTGCAACCCGCTCTGCCTCCTCGTAACAAGACTCCTGCCCGTTTTCCCATTGAAGAAAAATTCGTTCCTGTCGATACTTATAAAACGACATTAACTCTGTGAGAATCAGGGACTTTCAAACCATATTTCTGGAAAATCCTCTACCGGTCCAACCCAGCACGACACACACGTCCTCCTCACCACAACCTGGAATCCACCGTGAGCGCACGCTTCATCCACATCCTGCTGGCGGCCTGCCTTCTGGCCGGTTGTACATCCAGCCATCGAATGCCGGCCAATCCTTCAGGTGCAGATCGCCCGGATCCGGACAAATTTGAGACAATTGCCTATCGCTGGTATATGCAAGGAGATCCTGTACGTGCTCTCCGCTTTGCCTACCAGGGCGCACAACAATCTCCCGGCGATGTTCGGTTTCCTCTTCTTCTTGCCCTGATCTACGACACAGGCCTGGACCGGCCCGACCTCGCCCTACCCGAATACAGACGCGCGCTCTCCTTACAACCCTGGATGGGCCTTCCCAACACCATTGCCCGAAGAATGCAGTACCTGAACCGGCAGGCCGTGTTGCGCCGCGTAGACCGTTCGTTCACACAAGACGCGATCCTTCCGCTGCCCGCAGGCCGCGTCGCGGTCTTTCCGCTCCTTCCATCGGGGCCACGGGCCCCCGACGCCGACCTGACCACAGGCCTGACAGCTTTGCTGGTTCACGCGGCGTGTATGGCCACAGATACACCCTCCACAGACCCGCTCGACCTGCTCTTGATCAGTCATGAATTCGTACAGCGCCTTCCTCTGGCATCGCCAGAAGAATTTGCACGCTGGTCTGGCGCGGCACACACGCTCGCGGGGAACCTGATTGACCTGGGCGAAGGGCGGCTCCGAATCGAGCTTCGTTTACTCGGCACCGATGGGGTCCGCTCCATTCAAGGTACCGTTTCAGAGCCAGATTCGCTCTACCTCCGTCTGGCCACGGGCGTAGCCAGCCTCCTCGAAACCTCGCTTCCAGATGTAGTTACTCCACCCCTGTCCTCGCCCCTGGCCCTTGTTGTATACGGGAAGAGCTTGCAGCACTATCTCAGCGGCCGGGTGCAAACAGCAGTAGAGAATTTGTCTCAGGCCAGACAATTGGACCCCAAATCTACACTCATTTCACATACCTATCGGCGAGTAGAAAGCGATTTCGCTGGCTCTACCGTTGCAGACACGTTGATGGCTGCATACAAGCTGATCCGCAACCAGCCCCCGCCAGCGGAAGCCGCCTCTGGAATGCTGGAAGCCACCCAGAACCTACTGGCGCCCTTGCCCTCTACCCAGACTGGAACCGAAACCTCGAACCCTTACAAACCTCCCCGAGATGCCCAATGAAAACACGACTGTCTTTTTATTTAGCCGTATTCACCGTTTTGCTGTTTTATATCTGCGCAGAAGCTCGTACAGAAACTGATTTGAGCAGTTTCGTGCACCAGGTTACCCGCACGCAGGACTCCACCAGCGTTACCACCCGGCAGTGGATCTACCCCGTGAGAATCTCGCAAGTCGGAAAGTACGGTAGCCTGGGAATTCAAACCGCCCTCATGTACGTACACCAGGAAGACAGCACCGTCGTAGATACCTGGGGGCCTTTGGACACACACGCAAGCGCCCGCCTCCGCCTGGGAGCCTGGGGCTTGCTCGACCTTACCGCCGGCCTGCCCTCCGGGAAAAACAACCTGGAGGCTTCTGAAGCGAACCTGGTCCGAACGCTTTCTCGCAACGACCTCAACTTTCCAGTCAAAACATTCGGACAGGGCCTCGACCTGGGTGTTGCTGGCAGCCTGGTAAACCAGGCCGGTCACTACGGACTCAGTCTGGGATTTTCCTATTTACGAAAAGGCATCTACACTCCGCTCGAAGGTCTCGGCCGGTACAAACCTGGCGATGAAGCAGCGGTCAGCCTGGGCCTCCACTATACCCGGTCCCGGCTCAGCCTTCACATCAACACCGTGGGAACGGTTTACTTGACGGATCGCCTCGATGGCCTCGTCATTTTTCAAAACGCCAAACAGTTCCTTCTGCAAGCAGGCCTGGCCTACAGCGGCAAAACCATCCAGATCCGCGCAGAACTCACAG